>NZ_JBFUKZ010000012.1:0-168407 GCF_056400585.1 Mucilaginibacter sp. P5_A6
GCCAATAAGATACAAAATTAACATGATAAAAACAATTAAATAATTGGTAATCAGATAGTTAATTTCAAAATGCAAAACCTATAAAAACAAAAAAGTCGGAAGAATAATCTTCCGACCATGACTGGTTAACGCCGGGTTTTTTGGTGATATGAGTTTATGTTTACAAAACAATTTAATGCTAAACCGTTTCTTTAAATTGAAATAAAGACTGTCCAGCCTTATAATAGGACAGTCTTTTATTTCAATTTACTGCATTGATATTTTTCGGATGATATTGTTGCCCGTATCGGCAATATAAATATTGCCATTTTTATCAATGGCTATTCCCTGTGCATCTTTTAAGTTGGTAGCTACAACTGTTGTGACATTTGAGCTATTTAATTTTATAAGTTTAGTTTTAGCACTTATATAAACATTTCCGTTAAAATCGGCAGCAACCGCATCAATACCGTCAAACTGAGTAGTAAATGCGCCTGTGGTGGTAATCGTTGAAACCGCTCCACCAGATGTGATTTTTCTCACCCGGTAGTTTAATACATCGGCCACATAGATGTTGCCATTTTTATCAACAGTGACACTAACGGGTAAGTTAAAACTGGCGGCGTTGCCTAATCCATCTTTTAAATCGTATGCAGCGTTACCCGCAAAAGTGCTTACCTCGCCGGTGTTGTCAATTTTTCTGATGATGTTGTTTTGAGGGTCGGCCACGTAAAAGTTGCCGCTTCCGTCTATCGTTATACCTGTTGGGTTTTTGAAATGCGCGCTAATCGACGGCCCGTTGCCTAAACCATAAGTGCCATCTCCTGAGAATGTGCTTACGTTACGCGAAGGTGTTATTTTGCGGATAACGTGATTGATTTCATCTGCTACATATATATTACCAACGTTGTCGGCTGTAAGCCCGGTAGGAGTGTTAAAGCAAGCATTATTCCCGTTAACAAAACCGGCTACACCGGTTCCGGCAAAGGTGGTAACCAACCCATTTACATCTATTTTTCTGATCTTATTATTGCCTTGGTCAGCTACGTATACATTGCCGTCAGCATCGGTAGTTACACCGGTTGGATGATTAAAACTGGCATTTATTCCGTTGTCATCTTTCAATCCGGATGTACCACTGCCGGCAAAAATACTTGTAACAATAGATAACTGGTAGGTAAATAATGGGCCGGTAACAGTTTTTCCATTTACAACTATTTTAACAGTACCCGTGCCAGCACCAAGCGGCACTTTAACCGTTAATTTGCTTGCAGTTGCCGTGCTAATAGTAGCCTCTTTACCATTGAAAGTTACTTTATTTTCGCTAATTGTGTTGCTAAATGCAGTCCCCGTAATCTCTACAATGGTGTTATAAGGGCCCTCTGTTACATTAATCGAAGTTATTGCCAGTGTGGGTTCGGGCGTCGGCGGCGTTGGTTCTGTTTTGCCTTTGGTGCATGCCAAAAATATGCCAGCGCTGGCAAACAAAATTGCAAACGCTTTAAATGTCTTAAGTGAGATAAGGTTTTTCAAATTGGTTTTATTATTATTGTGGCAATAATAATAAAAGTAAATCGCATTACTGTACTGTTTTTATTCCTCTGTCAGCACCGTAAACTCAAAATTCAGCGGTTCAAAATGACGGATGAGTTCGTCGATGAATGATTGGCCCCATTTAACATACATCAAACCAAAGTTTTCTGTGCGTTCCTGCAAACTGTCTTTGGGGAACAGCTCGGCTTTTACGGCTGATAATTGCTCCAGCCTTACTGCGTAATTGCGTTTCTCGGCTTTTATTAATTTCTTTTCGAGATTATCAACAGCATGTTTTAACCTGGCCTGTACGGCTAATGCTGATGGCGAAAGGGAAGGGTCTATTTTATAGGAGCGGAGCTTGATCTTTTCAAAAATTGCAGACATTTCGCGCCACTCACCTGCAAGACTGAGGTTGTGGTTGCTGTGTTTTTTTATCCATTCGGTTTTCAGCTCGTCATCTTGCTTAAACAGGGCGGCGGCATCAAGATCCATGCGCTCAATTTTTGCAGCCTGTTCCCTACGTATTACCAATGCCGAATTACGCAGGATCAGGATCGGGAAATCAACCCTATAATAATCAAAATTTGATTTTAACTCAAGCCAGTACACCACCTCGGCACCACCACCTATGTAGGCAATGTTGGGCAATATGCACTCCTGGTAAAGGGGGCGCATCACTACATTGGGACTAAAGCGTTCCGGATAGTTAGCTATTTCCTCTTTCAGTTCCGCTTCTGTAAAACTAATTTCGGTGTTCATTACCTTGTAGCTTTCCTGCTCAAATATCACCCGCTCGCGCAGGCTATCTTTCAGGTAAAAAAAGTTAATCTCGCGCGGATTAACCTGGATATGTACCCCCAGCTTTTGCAGTTGCTCGTTGGTGGCACTTATATTTTTAAAACTGTTTTGGTTAACGATATCCTGCTCCATAATGGGAGCAAATTGTTGCTTAAATTCGTGGTCATCTGCATCAATAATAACCAAGCCATATTGACCGAATAGTGCGTTCACCAAATAGCGGGTGGCATCGGCCAGTTTATCAAAGCGGGTATAAGCGGTTTCAACAATTTCGGCAACTTCCACGGCATGGCCTTCCATTCCTAAAACCCCTTTGTATTGGTTAAGCGCCTGGCGCATGGTATCAGGATTTATCCGCCCTGTAGCGCCCGAAGCCTCAAACCACCAATGCACTTTTTTACCACCAATATTGGTGTAATTAATCTCGGCAAAATCATGGTCTTCACTGGCCATCCAGTAAACAGGTACAAAGTTTTTATCGGGGTGAGCTGCTTTTAATTGCTGTGCCAGTTTAATAGCAGTGGCAATTTTGTAAAGAAAATATAACGGACCTGCAAAAATATTCAGCTGATGACCGGTAGTAATTGTATAGGTGTTATCAAGCTTTAGCAGATCAATATTGTCTGCGACAAGTTTTGAATTTTGAATTTTGAATTTTGAATTGCCTTCCTGTTCATTATGCACGTACTGCTTTGATAGTACACGGAACAATATCTCCCGATTGGCAACTACTTTTTTGTTTTTCAGCAGTTCGGCAAAACCGTCCATATCAGGCCGGAAGGCATAAAACGATTGTAGCTCGGCCCGGTTTTCGAGGTAGTCAATAACTGTGGGCGAAAAAAATCCGGTTTCTTTATAACTTATACAGGAGGCTTCCATTAATCCAAATGTAAAATCATTACTGGTAATGCGCCACAAATTAGCATTATTTTACAATTTGTCCATAAAGGTCAAAGTCTTCTGCGCTGTCTATCTTTACGTTAACAAAGCCGCCTATTGTTGCGTAATCAATGCTGGCATCAATTAGCACTTCGTTATCAACCTCGGGCGAATCAAATTCTGTACGGCCAACAAAATAATCCCCATCTTTTTTATCCACCAATACCTTAAATGTATGGCCAATTTTTTCCTGGTTCTTATCAAACGAAATCCCTTGCTGAATTTCCATTATCGCATCGGCACGTTCCTGTTTAACATCGGCCGGCACATCATCCACTAAAGAATGTGCATGTGTTTTTTCTTCATGCGAGTAAGTGAAGCAACCCAACCGGTCGAATTTAGTATCTTCAACCCACTGGGCCATTTCTTCAAAGTCCTGTTGGCTTTCGCCGGGATAACCTGTTATGAGGGTGGTACGCATAGCAATGCCGGGTACTTTATCGCGAATCTGGTTTACAATGTCGATGGTTTTTTGTTTGGTGATACCGCGGCGCATAGATTTCAACATATCATCGCTGATGTGCTGTAAAGGCATATCCATGTACTTGCAGATATTGTCCCGCTCATTCATCACATCCAATATTTCCATCGGGAAACCCGATGGGTAGGCGTACTGCAGCCTGATCCATTCCACCCCATTAACATCGCTCAGCCGGCGAAGCAATTCGTCCAGGTTACGTTTGCCATATAAGTCAAGGCCGTAATAGGTTAGGTCCTGTGCAATTAATATCAGTTCTTTTGTGCCGTTTTTAACCAGGTTTTGCGCATCCTTTACCAATTGATCAATGGGAGTACTCAGGTGTTGGCCCCTCATTAATGGGATGGCGCAAAAAGAGCACGGGCGATTACACCCCTCGGCAATTTTAAAATAGGCAAAGTGGGATGGGGTGGTAAGCAAGCGCTCGCCAATAAGCTCATGCTTATAATCGGCGCCAACTGATTGCAATAAATTCTGCAGGTCATTAGTACCAAAGTAGGCATCAACGTTGGTGATCTCGGCTTCCAGCTCGGGTTTGTAGCGTTCGCTTAAGCAACCGGTTACAATCACTTTACCAACCTTGCCTTGTTCCTTTAGCTCGCTGTATTGTAATATGGTATCGATAGATTCCTGCTTGGCGTTGTCAATAAAGCCGCAGGTATTGATAACAATTATATCATTCTTGCCCACTTTTTCAGCCTCGTGCACCACATCAAACTGGTTGCCCTTCAACTGCCCCATCAGGATCTCGGAATCGTATATATTTTTTGAACAACCCAAAGTAACCACGTTAACACGTTGTTTAACTGGTTTTGATAATGGGCGCGAAATTTCTTTTGTCTTCATAACACACTAATCATTGCAATGAAAAAATTGTCATTGCGAGGAACGAAGCAATCGCGAACTATATAGGATTGAATTGCAAGGTAGGAGATTGCTTCGTCGTACCTCCTCGCAATGACATAATTATTGTTTGAATAGGGAGTCTACAAACGCTTGCCTGTCAAACAACTGCAGATGCTCAACGCCTTCGCCAACGCCTATATATTTTACAGGGATCTTAAACTGATCCGAGATCCCTATCACCACACCACCTTTTGCGGTACCATCAAGCTTGGTTAAAGCCAGGGCATTTACGTTGGTGGCCTCGGTAAATTGCTTGCATTGCTCAATGGCGTTTTGGCCGGTTGATGCATCCAATACCAGCAAGATCTCATGCGGTGCGCCGGGAATTACCTTTTGCATCACATTTTTAATTTTGGTAAGCTCATTCATCAAGCCAACCTTATTGTGTAAACGGCCTGCAGTATCAATAATAGCTACATCATCGCCGTTGGCAACGGCCGAGCGTAAGGTATCATAGGCAACCGAAGCCGGATCTGATCCCATTGGTTGGGCTACAACCTTTACATCAACCCGTTTGCCCCAAAGCAGCAATTGTTCAACCGCGGCTGCGCGGAAAGTATCTGCGGCTCCAAGCACTACCTTGTTACCCGCCTGTTTAAGTTTATGTGCCAGTTTACCAATAGTGGTAGTTTTACCCACGCCATTAACACCCACAACCATTATTACATAAGGCTTATGATCGCCATATTCAAAATTGCGGAAATCATTGCTGTTGTTTTCGGCAAGTAGTTTTTGAATCTCGTCTTTTAACAGCGTATTTAACTCGCCTGTACCCACGTATTTATCGCGGGCAACACGTTCCTGTATCCGCTCAATAATCTTTAGGGTGGTGCTTACACCTACGTCAGATGTAACCAGCACTTCTTCCAGTTCATCAAGCACATCATCATCAACGGTTGATTTACCGGCAATAACTTTGGTGATCTTTGAAAAAAAGTTATCCTTGGTTTTTTCTAAACCGGTATCAAGGGCTTGTTGCTCCTGCTGTGTGTTTTCCTTTTTCTTAAAAAAATCAAATAATCCCATAGTTAGATGTGCAAATTTTAGATGTGCGGATATGCAGATTTATAATGTGCGTATTTTTGATGTTTAATTTAGCAATGCAAATATGTCCAAATGATAATTAACAGATGTCAGTTTAATATAATTACTTTAATCTGCGTGTCTGCACATCTGATGCATAGGCATCAACGAAAAAAGCCCTCTCGTAAAAACAAGACGGCTTCAATATTTAAATCAAAAGGTATTATATAGTTTTACCTGCAATTGCATCCTTAACAAAATCGTTAGGGACAATTTGGGTTTTGAATGAATAAGCACCAGTTTTTGGTGATTTGTTCATTGTAATAACTTTTGAATATTCTTTGCCTTTACCTGCTACTTTCAGTGTTGCAACTACTTTCTTTGCCATGTTATTTAAGTTTTGAGTTGTATGTTATAGTTGTATACTGTATAAAACTACAGCAACAAACAGTAACTTCAACTGATTATTTAATCTCTTTGTGAACGGTTACTTTCCTTAAAACCGGGTTGAATTTTTTCATTTCCAGTCTTTCAGTTGTATTTTTTTTGTTCTTGGTGGTAATATAGCGAGACATGCCTGGCATACCGCTTGTTTTGTGTTCAGTACACTCTAAAATTACCTGAACCCTGTTGCCTTTTTTTGCCATTTTCTTTTTATGTTGTACGTATCACCATCCCGGCTTACGTAATTTTTTAAATTATATACTGCGTTTAATACCTATGCCGAACATAAGGCCTTAACGTAATACCTACTAAATGTATCCCTTTTTAACAAATTTATTGATACAGGCAGTAATGCCGTTTTTGCTGATAGTTTTAACAGCAGATGTAGATACCTTTAAGGTAATCCATTTATCTTCTTCAGGGATATAAAACTTCTTGAGTTTTAAGTTAGGATGAAACCTGCGTTTTGTTTTAACGTTTGAGTTTGAAACGTTATTACCTACAATAGATCCTTTTCCTGTTAGATCACAAATTCTTGACATGACAAATATTTTTAATTATCAACCCTTTATTCAAAAGAGTTTGCAAATATCAGACTTTTAAATCAATTATTCAACAGTGTTTTTAAAAATTATCAAATTATTTATAAAAACGATCAGCGGCCCTTATTTCAGGCTGCCTGCCTTCAAATGCCACCACTTATTAAAAATATTTAATAAGTGGTGTTTTTTAATATGTACATAACACAGAAATTACTAATTTACGCCCACCATTATGAATACTATGAAGATTACATCGTTTGACGAATATAAACAGGTTTATCAACAGAGTGTTGAGCAGCCTGAAGAGTTCTGGGCCAATATTGCCGAAAATTTTTTGTGGCAAAAAAAGTGGGATAAAGTACTTGACTGGAACTTTAAAGAGCCAAAGATTAAATGGTTCCAGGGAGCTAAACTCAACATTACAGAAAATTGCCTTGATCGCCATCTGGCGACCATTGGCGATAAGCCTGCTATTATATGGGAACCAAATGATCCGCAGGAAGATCACCGCATATTAACTTACCGCCAGCTGCATGATAAGGTTTGCCAGTTTGCCAATGTGTTAAAAAATAACGGCGCAAAAAAAGGCGATCGCATCTGTATCTACATGCCTATGATACCTGAGCTGGCCATCGCCGTTTTGGCCTGTGCCCGTATTGGGGCAATTCATTCGGTTGTATTTGGCGGTTTTTCGGCACAATCCATTGCCGATAGAATAAATGATGCCGAATGTAATATTGTAATAACTGCCGATGGAGGCTTTAGGGCTAATAAACCTATCCCTTTAAAATCGGTAATTGATGACGCACTGGTACAGTGTAAATCTGTTAAGCGTGTAATTGTTTTAACCCGCAGCCGCACACCGGTTTCTATGATAAAGGGACGCGATGTTTGGTGGGAAGATGAAGTTAAAAAGGTAGAAACACAAGGTAACCCCGAATGTCCTGCAGAACAAATGGATGCCGAGGATATGTTGTTCATTCTGTATACATCAGGTTCAACAGGTAAACCTAAAGGTGTGGTGCATACTACCGGTGGTTATATGGTTTACACCGGCTATACTTTTGCTAACGTGTTCCAGTACAACCAGGGCGAAGTATATTTTTGTACTGCCGATATCGGCTGGATTACGGGGCACTCTTACATTGTATACGGTCCGCTATCGCAGGGAGCAACAACTTTAATGTTTGAAGGGGTGCCTACCTATCCGGATGCCGGCAGGTTTTGGGATATTGTAGATAAGTATAAAGTAAATATATTATATACTGCGCCAACAGCCATTCGCTCGTTGATGAGTTTTGGCGATGAACCGTTAAAAGGGAAAGACCTTAGTTCGCTTACCAAACTGGGTTCAGTAGGGGAGCCTATTAATGAAGAAGCCTGGCATTGGTACGATGAAAAAATAGGCCATGGCAAATGCCCTATTGCCGATACCTGGTGGCAAACAGAAAATGGAGGATTAATGATATCGCCTATTTGTAATGTTACGCCAACCAAACCGGGCTATGCAACTTTGCCTTTACCCGGTGTACAACCTGTATTGGTTGATGAAAATGGGAAGATAATAGAGGGCAATGGTGTAAGTGGCAACCTATGCATCAAGTTCCCGTGGCCGGGTATGCTGCGTACCACTTATGGTGATCATGAACGCTGCCGCACCACATATTTTGCCACTTACGAAAATTTGTATTTCACCGGGGATGGCTGCCTGCGCGATGAAGATGGTTATTACCGCATAACCGGTCGCGTTGATGATGTGCTGAATGTATCCGGTCATCGTATTGGAACAGCCGAGGTGGAGAATGCTATTAACATGCACAGCAGCGTAGTTGAATCGGCGGTTGTAGGTTACCCGCATGATATAAAAGGACAGGGTGTATATGCCTTCGTGGTATGCCCAAATCAGCATGGTGATGCTGAGCTTACCCGTAAGGATATAGTTATGACAGTTGCCAGGATAATAGGCGCCATTGCCAAACCAGATAAAATTCAGTTTGTAAGCGGGCTGCCAAAAACACGGTCAGGCAAGATCATGCGCCGCATTTTGCGCAAAATAGCAGAAGGTGAAACAGGTAACCTTGGCGATACCAGCACCCTGCTTGATCCGGCTGTTGTGGAAGAGATAAAGGCGGGGGCTTTGTAAGAATAAGGACGCTTGGATAAAGGAGCAAAAACTAATTTGTAGCATTAACAATAAACAGGTGCAAATGATGAGGATCAAAGTAATAGTGAAGAAAATAGCTATGGCTTTGATCCTTACTCCTTTTATGCTTGTTCTTTTATCGGCCTTTAAAGATCGCCCGTCTGCAAGATATAAACTCGATTTTTTCACTTCAGAAAACCAGTTTTACCTCTGTGATTCTGCCTTTACCGGCGAAACCGGCGACACCAGCTTTTGGACGTCTGCTGCTTATGCAGATAGATTGGCGACATCAAAAGATAAAGATATTGTAGGTATTGGTATAGAAAGTTTTGGTCATGTAAAGGCCGAACTGGCTGTACTGGATGCAGCAAGCCGGGAAAAAGATTTTAAAAAGTACGATCACGTAGTTGAGGCCGGTATCAGGATCAGTTCCGGGATATTGGAGGTGCTCGATTTTCCGGATCATAAAATCCAGTTGAAAGCTATAGTAACGCCTGGATATTATCGTATAAGGGTTTACTCCTATGATCTCAAGAATATTAATTCCGAAGCAGATGAAGGCACCGATCACTACAAAATAGAACTTTGGTCCTCCAATAATTTTGAGCGTAAGGTATTGAAGCGATTTGTGAAGGACTGAAAGAACCAGGAATGGATTCTATTTATTGTTCAGTTCCAATTCACAAGTCTTGACTCTAATCTCTTGACTCTTTCCCCGAAACCATATCGTTTTCCGAATGTTATGACAATACATCTAAATAAAAAAGCATTATGGATAAGTTACAAATAAAAGGCAGCTGGAACGAACTAAAGGGGAAGATTAAACAAGCTTACGGCGACCTGACAGATGATGACCTGACCTATGAAGAAGGTAAAGACGAGGAAACATTAGGGAAACTTCAGAAAAAAACGGGTAAAACCCGAGATGAATTAGTCAAGTGGATTAACAGTTTATGATAAACAAAAGAGGAGCGATAAGCTCCTTTTTTGTTTTGAGTATGCAACAATCAGTGTCTTGGGCTGTCATTTACCAAAACGGATACATGAAACCAAACTTATCAAAACTGATTCTTTTTATTTTTGCTGCTTTTGCTTCGCGTGTTTCACATGCACAATTATTGCAACTATCGCCTGCCAATGCCAATAAGCTGTTAGGTCAGTTAAAAAACAATGCCGCCATTTCTGCTGATGGATTATTAAAAACTATACACAATTGGCAAGCTTACCCGGTAGTTGATAAAACGGGGATAGATTATAAATACGTTTATACTGATACCCTATTTGGTAAAGTTCCGCTTAGGGTATTTATTCCTTCATCTTATAAAAATTCAATAAAAACGCCATGCGTATTGTTGTTGCACGGTGCCGTTAGCCGCAGTGGGTTCAATGATATTGATAGTTTGGCACAATTTAACGATGATGTGCTGTTTACTGAATTAAAAAAGCATAACTATATCATTGTAAGACCAGTTGCCGACCGGGATGTTCATTTTGATTGGGGCAAAAAACCAATTAGGGGCAAAGGACAGAATACTCCAAATTATACTTTCAGTACGTTGACATCTATCATGGCCTCATTAAAAAAGATCCTGAATATTGATGATAGCCGGGTATTTGCTTTTGGACATTCAGATGGGTCTGATGGCGCAATTGGATTTGGGGTTTATTCTCCAAATATGTTTGCCGGTATAATAGCCTATAATTCGATGATGAACCAACTTTTTGTGAAGGATTTTTATATAAAAAATATTACAAATCGTCCGCTTTATATTGTTCATTCCGACCTCGACGATCTTAGGCCTATGATGCTAACTCGTAATATAGTGAACCAATTAAAAGCTATTGCGGGGCAAAAAATACAATACAAAGAATACATTGGCTACACTCATCAGGATAAACACCTGGATATTGACTTACCGTTTGCGGTAAAGTATATGGATAGTATTAAGCGGAACCCTTTTCAGGCTAAAATTTATTGGGAAACATCCTCGGATACAATATTTAACAATTGTGATTGGCTTAGGATAACCCAGGCTGGTTTTAACAAGGAAGATGGCCGCTGGTACAAGGGATTTAATGTTAAAGAGTATGATAAAATACATAAAAAAGACATGGATGACCTTTACTATAACCTTGACGGACAGCGCATGGCGGTACAGGCATCTTACGCTCAAAATACATTCAACATACAAACATCAAGGGTTAAAGAGGTTGAGATTTTAATCAGTCCAGCTATGGTTGGTATGTCTAAACCGATTATCATAATTGTTGATGGCAAGCAGGTTTTTAACGACATAGTTAAGCCCGACAAAGCTTTTGTTTTGCAAAACTTTAAAAATGATTTTGACAGGGATGCTAATTGGGTAGCATCCGTAAAAGCGAAGGTGGATTGAATTTTATTGGAATAATTTTGAAATTTCTATTTCAAAGCCAGGCAAAAGCAATGATTTAAGCGTTTCGGCCTTTTGCGCTTTTTGTTGAAGATGGTTAAATGCCGTCTTTCAAAATGTACAAGTCTGCATTTTGTTGGATAGGGTCAATAATGATATATTCTTTAACACAACGGTGCATTTCTTTTTCCTATCAGCAGTCAGCATAAATCAAATATAACTAATTTCGCACAATGAAAATCACCAAACCCAATATTCTTGTAGTAAATGACGATGGCATAACCGCCCCCGGTATCAAAGTTTTAATTGAAGCGATGAGCGGGATTGGAAAGGTAGTGGTGGTTGCGCCAGATAGTCCGCAATCGGGAATGGGGCATGCCATTACCATTGGGAAACCATTACGTTTAGATAAGGTTGATATTTACGAAGGTATTGAAATGTATCGTTGCTCGGGCACGCCGGTTGATTGTGTGAAGCTGGCTGTGAACAAGATCTTTAAAGGTCAAAAGCCCGATTTGTGCGTATCAGGTATTAATCATGGCTTAAATAATTCCATTAACGTATTGTATTCGGGTACCATGTCGGCTGCGGTTGAGGGCGCTATTGAGAGTATTCCTTCAATAGGTTTTTCTTTGGATGACTATAACCTTGATGCAGATTTTAGTCACTGCGTTAAATTTGTAAAGGAGCTTGCCATGCAGGTTTTAGCTAATGGCTTACCGGCAAATACTTTGCTGAATGTAAATTTTCCTAATACACCAGATATCAAAGGCATCAGGATCTGCCGCCAGGCCAATGCCAAATGGGCCGAGGAGTTTGACGAAAGGGTTGATCCGCATAAGCGGCCATATTACTGGCTTACCGGCGTTTTCCAGTTGAATGATGGCGGCGAAGATACCGATGTTTGGGCTTTGGACCATAATTATGTTTCGGTAGTGCCTATACAGTTTGATATGACGGCGCACCACGCTATTCCGTTTTTAAATAACTGGCAGTTTAATGTATAAATTACCGTGTTAAAAAACATGTTAAAAAACAACAGTATAGCGGCAGGGATAATTGGCGGTTTAATACTGCCGGGCATTAGTCTGTTCGTTTTTTTGTACTTACTAAAAGGTAACTTTTTAATATTCAACAAGCCGGGTGTGCCATACCTGGTGGCTATCGCTTTTAATTTGTTTATCACCAGGTATTGTTTTAAGCAGGGGTATGATAAAACCGGAGCAGGTATCATACTGGTTACCTTTGTATTTATGGCGGCTGTGTTTTTACTTAAATTACAACCCATCAGATGAAGTATTACCTGGTAGCCGGCGAAGCTTCGGGCGATTTGCATGGCGCAAATTTGATGAAAGCCCTAAAAGAGCTCGACCCAACAGCTGATTTTCGTTTTTTTGGTGGCGACCTGATGCAGGCCGAAGGTGGTACATTGGTAAAACATTATGCCGATATGGCTTTTATGGGCTTTGTGGAGGTAGCAGTAAATCTGCGCACTATCCTGAAAAACATGAAGGCGTGTAAACAGGATATTGTTGCGTATCAACCCGATGTTTTAGTGCTGATAGACTTTCCTGGTTTCAATTTAAAGATAGCGGAGTTTGCAAAATCTGCTGGATTAACCGTTTACTATTACATCTCGCCCAAAGTATGGGCCTGGAATCAGAAACGGGTTTTAAAAATCAAAAAGATTGTTGATCACCTGTTTTGTATCCTGCCTTTTGAGGTTGAGTTTTACAAAACCTGGGGAATGGATGTTGACTATGTAGGCAACCCGCTGCTGGATGCTAAAACTGCATTTAAACCCGAACCTGGTTTTTTACGGAAACATCATTTAACTGATAAAAAGATCATCGCCCTGTTACCCGGCAGCCGTAAGCAGGAGATAAGCTACTTGCTGCCCGAAATGATAGCGGTAACAAACCAGTTTCCTGATCATCAGTTTGTTATAGCCGGAGCGCCATCTTTTAAGCCGGATTTTTACAGTCGGTTTTTAAGTGGCAAAAACATTCCTGTAATATTTAATGCTACTTATGATTTGTTAACCCATGCCTATGCCGCTGTTGTAGCATCCGGCACGGCTACGCTGGAAACCGCTTTGTTTAATGTGCCGCAGGTAGTGGTTTATAGAGGGAATCCCCTAACCATAGCTATAGCACGCCTGTTGGTGAAAATTAAATTTATATCGTTGGTTAACCTTATTGTTGATAAGGGCATTGTAAAAGAGCTTATACAGGAGGATTGCAACGAACTGAAAATAGCCGCCGAACTTAACGCCATCATAAAGGATGATGCTTACCGTGCAAACATGCTGAGCAACTATGATGAGCTTGATGGGAGGATGGGGCAGCCAGGGGCATCGGCTAAAACCGCGGGCCTTATCATCAAATATGCTTTAAAAAAATAAAACCCTGTTTTGGCAGGGTTTTATCGTTTTCATAGATGTGTAGTACTTCGGATAGATAGATGTAGGGTATATATGATGATCAGGCAGCCTTGCTTGTTTGTTGCGTGGCAACCTGCGTGTTGTTTTTAACAAATTGATTTTTCAATTTGAAGTTTCTCAGATCTTCCAATAAAATGTTTAATAATTCATCGTCAAATCTGTTAATTAATTTACTCATTGATGGTGCAATTTTATAAGCTTTCATAGGTAGATGTTTTGTAGGTAAGTATGTTTGGTTTTATTAAGCCGCGCTTGGTAAAAGCCGTGATGCTTTTGCCTTAGCAGCTTTCAAATCATTCACCAGTATCATTTTTAATTCGTTATCAAAACGTGTTACTAATTTGTTGGTTGATGGTTTTCTGGTGGTTTTCATAGTTTAGTTTTTTTACGTTTAATTTCTTGTGTTTAGTCTTTCTTTTCAGTTTCCTGGTTTTCGGTAAGGTTGTCTTTACGGCGTTTTGCTTCGTTGTATTGCCTTAAAAGTTGTTCCTCATCGCGTGGGTCTGTTGTTTTTGTTGGCTCTACCGGATTTTCCCACTCTTTTTCTTCTTCCTTAACCGGTTTCTTAGTAGTTTCCATAACAGTTACGTTTGATAGGCTTTATTCCAATCCTGTGCCAAAATTTTTGCGGCGCGCAAAAAAAGGTATTAAATCGCCATGTTTTTTTTATAATAATGTGCAAATGGCTGTTTTTAAGCGGTTTTTATTGCCAGATTTTTTTTTATTTTTTTTGAGGTATAGTATTAATCGGCATCAAACAGGTGTCCGCTTAGTAATCAATAACCGGACACTTGCATTAATTCCGTACGTTTTTTTGATAACCAAGTAAGTGCGCTGCCAGGGCAATGGCAGCTAAAGCGGCGCCAATAACGCATACACCATTCCACTGGTAGCTTTTCCATACCTGACTGGCTAAAAACGTACCAGAGGCGCCGCCTATAAAATAAGATACCATGTATACCGTATTCAACCTGTTGCGGGCCTCTGGTATCAACGAGAAAATTATCGATTGGTTGGATATATGAGTAGCCTGCACACCCATATCAAGCACAATAACGCCTATAACTAAGCCAATGATACTATGGGTAGAGAAATAAAAAATGATAAAGGAGACGAGCACCAGCAACAAAGTATACCCCGATAATTTATAGGCATTCATTTTGTCACTTAATCTGCCCATCAGTCCGGCGGCTAAAGCGCCAAAGGCCCCAACCAGGCCAAAAGCACCGGCTACCGTACTGCCCGCATTAAACTGGGGTTGTTTTAGTAAAAATACAAGTGTTGTCCAAAAAGCGCTGAATCCTGCAAAGCACAGCGCGCCACGAAAGGCAGCCATCCTTAACTTAGGTTCTGTTTTAAACAAATGAATGAGCGATTTCATCAGGTTTTTATAATTGCCCTTGTAATCGGGCTCCACCTCGGGTAAAAAGAAAAACAGCATTAGCCACATAGCCAGCATCAGCCCGGTTGCTATATAGTACATTGCTCTCCAACCAAAGTGTTCGCCTACAAAACCGCTTAAGGTACGCGAGAGTAGTATTCCTATTAGTAACCCACTCATTACAAAACCTATTTTTTTACCCCGCTCATGCGGTTTAGCCAGGTGGGCTGCCATAGGTATCAATAATTGTGGTATTACGGATGATACGCCAACTAAAAAACCTGCTATAGTTAATATTGTTACAGAAGGGGCCAGTGCACTTATCAGCAGGGAGAAAACCACGAATATAAAATCAATCAATATTAACCGTTTTCGCTTAACCATGTCGGCCAGGGGGATGATGAACAGTAAGCCGGTTGCATAACCTATCTGTGTAAACAGCGATACCTGCTGCGCTTTTTTATCGGTGATGTTAAAAGTGTGCGCTATATCGGCCAGTAGGGGTTGATTGTAGTAAATATTAGCCACTACCAATCCCGTAGCGATGGTCATAACCCATAAAGTGAACGACGTTAAGTGAGGATGTGTTTTGGGCGACCGGGTAGCTATCATGGGCAGAAAAAATATAAAATGCGCCGCAAAAATGCAGAAGCAATCTTAAAATTATGCTTATTTAAAGTAATTTTTACACACGGGCTTACAATATCTCCAAAGGTTGGGAGTTTATTATTTTAGTAAAAACGAAGATTTTTTTCCTAATTGGAATAAAAAAATGAATTTTATGGCTATTTCTTATTTTTGTGGCCTTATTTTGGAATAAAATTTGAGTAAAATTCATTAAAACATTGATTTTTTAATGAATTTCAATATTTTTAACTTGTAATTTGTGTATATTTTATGTTATTGATAAAAAAATTTGAGTAAAACACAATTATTTATGGTTTGTTTTGCTTGTTAAATAGATTAAGATTAAAAAATTAAAAAATTAWCACWTTAAYAATRATTTATTTGTATTTTTGAGAATCAATCAGCAGAATTGAGTGGTTTTAATAAATGTTACAATAGAATTACAAAATAATGCTTGATAATATAAAAACTTAGTGTTACTTTTACACTATAACAAAAACACAAAATAGTCTTCTCATAATTTAGGTTTATAATTGGTTAGTAAAGGCCCCTGCCCATCAGGGGCTTTACTTGTTTTAAGGGGTTTTGTGTTTTAGCCGGTAAATCAGTAGCACACCATCATCACAGGTAGTTTCAATACTTATATTTAGATGCAAATAGCTTATTATGGAAAAAAACAACGCTGATCATGCAAAGGTTGTCATTCGCCAGGCCGGTGTAGCCGATGCGGGCGATATTCTTGATATTTACAACCACGCCATTGTGAACACAACAGCAGTTTATAGTTATGAACCGCATACCATTGCTATGCGGTTGGACTGGCTCGAGGATAAAAACCGAAGCAATATTCCTGTTTTTGTTGCCGATGTGGGCGGAAAAGTTGCTGGATTTGCAACTTATGGCCCCTTCAGGGCCTGGGCGGCTTATCAATATACCATCGAACATTCTGTATATGTACATGCAGATTATCGTAGGCGGGGTATTGCCAAAATGCTATTAATGCAGCTAATAGAAACAGTTAAGCAAAAATCTGTGCATACTATTATTGCGGGTATTGATGCGGATAATGAAGCAAGCTTGCAATTACATCAACAATTGGGGTTTATCCAAATAGGTACATTTAAGCAGGTAGGCTATAAATTTAACCGCTGGCTCGATCTTAAATTCATGCAGCTGATTTTAGATAACGCCCCGGCAATTCTGGAAAAATGAATCCCAAATGGGATGATGTATGCTAACAGGGCTTCAAAAAAATAAAATTACTTAAGGATTTTATTTTATGGCTTAAAGGTATATATTTGCACTCCCGAAATGGGGGATTAGCTCAGCTGGCTAGAGCGCTTGCATGGCATGCAAGAGGTCATCGGTTCGACTCCGATATTCTCCACTTATTGATTATCAGGCTTTTAGATTGGTTTCTAAAAGCCTGTTTTTTTGTGGGTACAACATAGGTACAACACTTTGCTTAAATTTTATTGAGATTTTCCAGTCGCAATCTGCGTGAAAATTTTTTGGCCAAAACGTTTTTGTCCCAGCGGATAGCGTTTTGTCATCCGTGTAGTTAATAAATAAATTAACTACAGACCGACCCTTATTGATACTAGCGACACAGGCACAAGTATATTAATTTTCATATATCAATCACTTCTATCTGGTTTGAAAGTGAATATCACAATGCGGCAACAACTGCTTTAACTGTTTCTTATCTTCTTTTGATAAGTAATTGTCATCCAATCTTATCTCCTTTAATTTTGTTAACTTTTTGATTTCAGGAGAAATGTAACGGACGGGATTATTCCAAATTTCAAGTTTTTCGAGATTAACCAACGAACCTATACAGTTAGGGATACTATCTATTTGATTATCAAAAATCAGCAATTCTCTAAGATTTGATAGATAGCGAATATTACCAGGTATGCGTTTAATCTTATTGGTATAGACCTGCAATGTTTGAAGCCCACTTAATTTACTATCTACGAACCCCAAGTCTTTAAACTCATTCTCTTCAATTGAAAGCCATTTTAGGTGAGGAATTGTCTTGATTTTTTCAGGAAACATTGACAATTTATTGCCAGAAATATCAAGGTCCTCTAAACTATCAAGATTTGAAAGATCGGTTTTAATTTCGCGGATTTCTGTTTTTCCTACTAACAAGCTTTTTAGCCCTCGTATTTTATACAAATCAATTGGAAGTGACTTTATGGGATTTGCACCCAAATAAATACTATGAAGTGATTTAATTTTATAAAGCTGTGGGGGTATCGTTGTGAATTTATTATCTGCGAGGTAAATTGTGTTAATCGGGAATGTGCTGACAGCATCAGGCAGGTAAGCAAGTCCAGCACCTTGAAGAGTTAAATACGCCCCCTCATTAGCCATTACAATCGACACCCCCAAAGACTTATAAAAGGTTTTCAATTTGCCTGCATCAATTTTGTTCACAATTTCTACTATACGCTTCTGCGCTAACGAATCGGATTGCCCTTTTTTGCTAAATAACCATGCCTTTACTATTCCCTTGCTTTTAATGCAGGGATATTGAAAGTTTGGATTCCATTCGATGTCATTCGTTTCAACTGCAGATCTATCGGAGTATCGGTATCGTTGAAAGGTTGGCATATCTTCCTCCTTTGTGGACGTGATGACAATACCACTATCAGGGATTGTAAAAGTTTTAGYCCATAGAAAAGTTGGAGGCAGCGCAGGATAACCTTCAATGCCGAAAACTATTCCCACCGCTCCTTTGGATGCTTTAGAGAAGATAAAAGTTGTATGTTCCTGCCATTTCAAAACATAATAAGAAACAGTAAAAATATATACTGCCGAAACTCCAATCTGTATTATTTTAAAATATTTAGTCTTGGAAGCAAAGTAATTAATGAGATAAAGTAATATTGAACTTATCATCATCAATATCCCTATTCCCAGCCCAAACCCACCAGTGAAGTAAATTATCACAAGCCCTAAACAGATAGCCAACATGGCAAGGGCTTTGAGTGGATTTTTTAATATTTTATTCATATTCAAAATCACCCAACCAATATTTATTGACTTTTATTTTCATTCGCTACTAACATTGCATTTCTGTTAATGTACTGTGTTTTTTGTTAATTTTGATTACGCCTATTTAACTCAATAGTCGTACACATGCTCAATAGTAACTTTATCATCTAAAAGTGTTTTGACAGTTGTACTTAGGTTTCCCACCGTTGTGACTAAAGCAACTCTACTTAAGCCCGGCGTAGTAAAGACCGGCTGAGTAAATAATACTTTATAATTGCCAGTTACATTTAACGCTTTATAGGTTAAAACAGTAAGCATAATTGCACCTTTATTCCCAGCAATCTCATTAAAAACAACACCATCTTTGGCCAGCTTACTAACCGCAGTATTAAATTCAGCATAACGGGGTAAATTAGCCAATACCATACCGTTTGGCAATACTTTTACATTATGTACAAAGCCGGTTGTATCCAGCCCTGAGGGTAGCCTATCCACCACTACTGCTGTTTGCAAAGAGGCTGTTTCATAAGCTGATTTGGTGCCGAGGCCAATCAGCCAGCCATAGCCACTTTTAACCAATAACTCGGTAGTAAGATAATAGCGTCTTTCCAGTTTACGAAGTAAATGCGGGCCAGATAAAGAGCTATTGCTCCACAACGATTTAAGCTGATGGTTAAAATCATACTCGTACCATGGCAATGTCTCAATAAATTTCACATAGCTGTGTTCATAATCGGCGTTGAACTTATCCTCGACTGTTATTTCTTCATTAGGGCTGGTATCCGTTATCCGGCCAATAATGGTCTCGTAAAATGATTTGATACCGTACTCAACGGTTGTGCTGCCGGCTATTACCCATATCATAACGTGGTAGCCGGTATTGAATGGGAAATTGCCTTTAATCTGATCATACATTACACCATTGCCACCCCACATTTGGTCAATATGCTTTAGGTAGGGAAATGTGGTTGAAGTGCGCGTTTTAAAGTAATCTGCCTGCTCAGCCGGACTAAAGACCAGGAACCACTCCGGATAGGTAAGGAAAGTTTGATCAGGTGGGCGTATAGCTGCCTGAGGTGTTAACGGATGCTGATCAGTTGCCAGCCAGGCTTTATCAACCAACAAGCCCTTCCCGGCTGGGAAAGTGGATGGCTTCGTGTTTTTAACAGCAAACGTTATGATGGCCAGCAGCAACGCAATTAATGCCAGTATCCTTAGCCTTCTCATGCTTATATTTTGGTAAACAACATTAAGGTATTGTCGGATGGATCTTTTTCTTGCAGTATGCGTTTATCGGCATCTTTAAACCCGCCTTTTTCAATAATTGCCGCCCATTCATCAGCGGATTTAAAGTTTTTGAAGTCTTTGGATTCAAACTCCCAGGCCTCATTAAATCCCACATTAAATACCGTGTGCACCAAAGAAACAAAAGTGGCCATGTCTGGCGTTTTAACATTATGATCGCGGATAACAAATGAGCCGCCAGGCCGCAGGATACGGCAGATCGATTTTACAAACCCATCAAGCTTAGCCACCGGGCAATGGTGCAAACCAATATAGCAGGTAACCACATCCAGGCTGGCATCAGGAATAATTGAATTGCTGATGGGATCATAACCATTAATATCCACAAAAGCCCCCAACTTGCCTAATTGCCCCCGTTCCATAATATCGCCAGGCGAATTGGTTGGCGCCAGATCGTTAATAAGATATATCGGACCGGTAACTTTGGTTTCTTTTCTTAGCTGACTAATATAACGGCCGGTAGAACCGATCTCGGCATAACCGTCGATCTGTTTTACACCGCCCAATAATTCTAGCGTTTGCCGAACGATCTCCTTTTTTTGCTTTTTGAGTGCCGGTAGCGCATAAGTTAATTCCGATAAGAATGGCTTAATGCTTCTCAGTTTGCTTTGCACCGATTTATAGATCTCTTCGTCGGTTTTACCGGCAGCGGTTTCTTCTTTTATCAGCTGATGGAATTTATCTTCAGGATACAAATGAAATATCACCTGCAAAAAGCGGTAAAAATCGTCGCTCCATTTGGTATCGTTAAATACTGCTTTAAATTCGGATGTATTAGACATTGCTTTTTGGTTTTAATGGTTGATAATAGGTATCCCAAAAAATGTTCCTGAATTTATAGTCAGGATCAAGCTTGGTTTTCAAGTCGAATAACTTTTGCGCGTTAGGATAAGCTTTATGAAACTGTGCGGTGGTTGGATGTACCTGGTAAGGCAAATAATAAGCACCATTTACAGCTATTACGGCATCGGCCAGCTCACGTGTCCATACAGCAACGGCATGTTTTGATGCCGGGTCTGTACGTTGTTTATAATAAACTACAAAAGCAAATACCTCTTCACGTGCCCAAGCCAGGTAAGTGCCCGGATCGGCTTTGGCATGGCGGATAGAGACATTTAACACGTTTACATTAAACCGGATAAATATTTCGGCCATGGTCTGTTCAAACTCCTCAAAGCGCTGAAAAGGAACAAAATATTCCAATAACACATAAGTGCTGTTGATGCGTGATTTAGGCTCCAGTTCGGCAACATCGTAACCGGCTTCGTAGTTGCGCCAGTGGATCCTTTTGCCCCTAAATAATAAAGGGTCAATTATAAACTCCCGGTAGGGCTTACCCAGCGGCCTTTCTGTAAACGCCCATAGGAAATACCGCTCCAGCGGATAAGATTCCTTCAGCGGCATCAGGCGGGTTTTAACAGTTGGTTTTTCGGTAGTTTCTATCCAGCTTACAGCTCGTAAACGCTTATATTTTGGCGGGTAGATATCGCCATTATGGAAAACTACCTGTGAATTATCGCGTATGGTTTTGAAGAAGTAATCCTTATATTCTTCAACTTTCATTTTTTTATCAATTCGTTTAATGGCCAGATTATCCGCTAACTCGAGCTCGGCCTGAACAATAATGCCAATGCCATTATAACCGCCGATAGCGCCAAAGAACACTTCTGGGTTTTCTGTTTTAGTGGCGTGCACTAATGAGCCATCGGCTAATACAACATCAATTGAACGTACTGATAAAACCACCGGCCCCATGCCCATATATCGCCCGTGTGCATTAACACTCAGTGCTCCTCCAACAGTGAAGTTGGCATAGGTTTGCATAATCTTGATGCTTAGGTCATATTCATCAATATATTGCTGAATATCGCACCAGCGGATCCCAGTTTGTACTTTGATGAGCTTATCTGTTGCAGAAAACTCTAGCACCTTATTCATTCCGCGCATATCAATATGCACGCTGTGCGGACTGGCCGTTTGTCCACCCATGCTGAAACGACCGCCGCCTACGGAGATAGCTCCGGTGGTGTTTTTAACAATTTCGCAAACTTCCCCAACAGAAGCCGGACGCACTATTTTAGCAACCAATACCGGGTTCAATCGGGTCACATCATCTATAATGCGCTCGTCGGTTTTTAGGTGTGGGATCTCTTTGCCTTCATCATTTTTCAAATAATCGGGCGCCGACCCGGGCACCGAGCCGTATTGATTTGTCGTATAATTCCCTTTCTTGAAACCTAATCGCCCGAATAACCATAACGGCCCAAGCACGGGTATTAAAACAGCAAACAGCCAGTAACCTGAATAGCCCTGATCATGCAGGCGTTTGATGGAAGTGGCCGTAATGATCAAGAATAGTAACGGATATAGTATAAACGTAGCACTTTCACCTATGGCAAATAATAACAAATTATAGAGCACATAAAAGGTACACCAGTAAAACAGGGAAGCCAGCCAAAAAGCCCCTTTTGATAAGCGGCCGTTAAAAGTAAATAGCAGATAGGTTACTGGTAGTTTTTGTTTCAGGCGCATAGATAGTATTGGCAATACGCTAATATATCATTACTTTCAATTATAATTATAGCCGCATATATAAATTGTAAAATGATACCCAGAGGTAAATTATATATCAGCTACAAGGATCTGGTTTCAGGAGCTTATTATTGCCTTACTGATCGCTTTCGCTCACAAAGGCCGGATGTTGATCAACACGCTAACGAACTGGTTTGTCTCTCGGTGAGAACTGGCATGGATCTGGTATTAAATGCTTTGAATTTTCCGCCGGGCTTCGAGATGATTGTTACCGATATCAGTATCCCGGATATGTTCGCCATAATTAACTGGCACGAACTAACACTTGTTCCTATTCCGGTTAATAAGTATACCTTAAATATGTCCCCTGTTCAGGTGGAAGCAGCAATTACACCTGCAACCAAAGCTATACTGATCACTCACCTTTTTGGTGGTATTATGGAAACTGAAGCGATAGTTGCCATAGCCAAAAAGCATAACCTCATTATATTTGAGGATTGCGCACAGGCGTATGCCGGTAATTTATATGGTGGGAATCCCGCATCAGATGTGGCGATGTTTAGTTTTGGCTTTATTAAAACCAATACGGCTATTAGCGGGGCGATGGTCAAAATAAAAGATCGGGCTTTATATGCAGAAGTTGTTGCACGTAATGCACAATACGATCAACAAGATTCTCTTGGATACTTTAAAAGGCTTTGTAAAGTAGCGTTGGTGAAGGTACTCACCAACAAAACCATTTATACCTTATTTTATAACGTCGTAATGGCCATGGGAAAGGATTTTGAGGAGGTTTTGGATGGCTTTACCAAAGGCTTCCCGGATGACGATGTTTTTAAACAAATCCGTTACCAGCCATCCACGCCAAATCAAAGATTGCTCCGAAATAAGCTTGCTAATTTTAATCAGCATAGTATTACTGAAAGGATACTGTTAGCCAATGATATTTTACCAAATATTCCCGATGACTATAAAATTGGTTTAAAGAATAAGAAACATACTTACTGGGTGATGCCTGTTGAAACCCATAATCCGGACGGGCTGATCAGCTACTTACGCAAAAACGGTTTTGATGCTTCACAAAAAGCATCGAGCTTAATCAGGTTGAGCCAGCCGGGCGTCGTTCCCAAACCTGAAGAGTTGACATTGGACAATCTTGTTTATTTACCAGTATATCCGGCAATGAGCAAAAAAGACCGCAATAGGTTAACACAGCTTTTAATCAACTTTCCGGGCTAATCTCTTTTTGTTCCGGCACCTTATAACTTTCCAACGTTTCATACAATTGTTTTTTGATCTGTTTGACCAGTATCCTTGGCCCAAGCACACGAAGCTTGGATCCAAAACCCAATAGCTCTCGCTCCAATTCAAAATTCATAATTACGCGTATGCTAAAAATTTTCCCTGTTTCATCTTCGCTCAAAAGCTTTTGCGTATGATGTAAAGGTTTGGTTACTACATAGGGCACATTTTTAGCGTCTATCCAAAACACTACTTCCACATCGCGCTGGCCGGGTGATTTAGTTACTCCTATCACGTCGTTATAATAAGTTGAGAAATCGATAGTGGTATTCTCAATATAATCTTCATCGTGCGCAGTAATCGTTTGTATCCTGTCCAAAGCAAGGTTAAGCAGTGGTTTATAACGCTGGTGCGATATACCTAATACAAACCAACGGTTACGATATTCCTTCAGCAGATATCCGCTAAAACAAAAGGTGCTGGCTTCCCTCGCTTTAAACGATTGGTAGGTTACACACATTGTTTTCTTAGCTACAATATACTTACGTATCACTTCTATCCACTCCAACCCCTTTAGATTGTCGTTCTTCTCAAAATCAATTACCGGCGCGCTTTGCGTTTTTTGTGTGTAGATCTTATCTTCCAATTTACTCACCATTTCATTCAGGTCGGTAAAGTGACTGAATCCTTTAAACTGTTTCAGCAGGTCGGATACCTCGGTTAGCACCTGCATATCCTGTTGGTTTAATGGACTGTTGGTAATGCTATAATTCTTATCGCTGTAGGTGTAATACTTTTTATCAACCACCACAATTGGCGCTTCGTATCCCAGTTTATTGCTGCGCATCATTTCCATATCGGCCTGTACCGTACGGCGGCTTACACCAGTATCAATGCCCTGGTATTCGTAAATAGCATCGCTGCAGGCATCTATCAAATCATCCAGCGTCCATTTCTTAAAACGGTTTTGCAGGCATTGGTCAATGGTGCGGTAGCGGATAAGGGCGTTGCGGTTAACAGGCATCGGTTTGAAATTTTTTTGATGAATTTATAAATTATTTTTCACTGCGCAAATACGCTGCGCACTTGGTGTTTCTCTTTGTACTGTCGAAAGGCTAAACCTGTTCACAAAACGCACCCTCTCTCAACTTGGGGAGAGGGGTTTTGGCCCGAAGACTATTAAATTGTTAAATGATATCTTTAGTATTAATATTATGGAAAAGGAAAAAATAGGCAACAACGAGTTAAAGGCATTAGGTATTAATGATGTGGAAGTATTGGTAAACTTTAGTCGTGTGGCTAATGGTTTGCTTAAACACAACGTAATGGCTAAACCCGAAATACTGGCCAATTTAGAAGCCTTAATTGACGACCCTATGCCCTACGCCTTAAAGAAAGGCGGCAAATTTAAAAACCTGGCCGAAGACGTAATTGCCATGCGCAAAGAGGGCAAATTTGTGAAGCAACAACGCAGCAACTTTAAGCTGAAAGAAGAAATAGCCGATTTCCCGGTATGGGGATTAGAGAATATTGAGGTTGGCGCTTTGGCGCAGATGCGGACTGCTATACAATTACCAATTGCCGTTGCGGGAGCTTTAATGCCCGATGCCCACCAGGGATATGGCTTACCTATTGGCGGCGTACTCGCTACTACTGCTAATACCATTATTCCGTTTGCTGTCGGGGTGGATATTGCCTGCCGTATGTGTTTAAGTATTTTCGACTTGCCGGCCGAAGCCATTGATACCGAAACCGACAAGCTGAAGAACATATTGGTTGATAACACGTACTTCGGGATGGGGTGTACAACCAAATCGTATTTCGATAGCTCGTTATTTGACAGCAAAACCTGGGGCGAAACCAAGGTGATCCGCTCGCTTAAAGATAAAGCCTATGCGCAATTAGGTACCAGCGGTACCGGTAATCACTTTGTGGAATGGGGCGAGTTGACCATTGGTGAAGGTGCTTTGGATGGCATCCCGGCTGGTAATTACCTGGCATTGCTTTCCCACTCCGGTTCCCGTGGCTTTGGGGGCAGCGTGGCCGACTATTACAGTAAAATAGCCATGACTAAAACCAAGCTCCCGCCCGAAGCCAAACACCTGGCCTGGCTTGACCTGGATAAGGACGAGGGACAGGAATATTGGATAGCCATGAACCTGGCCGGCGAATATGCCAGCGCCAACCACCACGAGATTCATAACAAGATAGCGAAGGCGCTGAACCTTGCACCGCTGATGCGTATAGAAAACCACCACAACTTTGCCTGGAAAGAGCAATTAGCCGACGGCACCGAAGTAATGGTACACCGCAAAGGCGCGACCCCGGCCGGCGAAGGTGTATTGGGTATTATCCCCGGCAGCATGAGCACCCCTGGTTTTGTGGTACGTGGTAAAGGCGACGCGACAAGCATCAACTCCGCATCTCACGGTGCAGGGCGTTTAATGAGCCGAAGCGCGGCCTTTAAAACTTTAGATAAAGCGGTGATTGCTGCCAACCTTGTTGATAAGCGCATTACCCTGATGGGCAGCGATATGGACGAAGCGCCAATGGCCTACAAAGATATCCATGCTATAATGGCTGCGCAGGAGAATTTGGTGGAGGTATTGGCTAAGTTTGAGCCGAGGATTGTGAGGATGGCGGATCCGAGGGAGAGGCCGGAGGATTGAAGGCCTGTAGACGGAGTCTACGGGCTTAATAGGTCGAAGTCGGAGACTTCGTACAGCAAAGGGTATAGGCATGGTAAACCATTAAATTTTAATTTAAATACAACAAAAGATGAATCAAGAACTTGAAAATTTCTCTTATGTGCAGGCTTGCCTACATTGGACACATAAGGCTTTAGTCGAAATTTCTTTTCTAAATAAAGAACGAACACCTAAAGAAATTGAATTGGTTAACGGATCGTTATTTGTATTTTACAGGATGACGCTACATTACATGTTTACGATGGAATACATCAAACTATTGGAAGGGGTAAATAATAGGTACCCCAAAAGTCATTACGGAAGTTTAGAAAAATTATCGCTTGCTGTTTACGATATGCAAGACGTTGACTTTAAACAAAAACACGAACAGAATCTGAAAATTTTGTCTGCAATTAAAGAAACTGATTTGTACATAAAAGTCAAAAATGATAGGGATAAAAAATTTGCACATACCGACGTAGATAGTAGTAATCCGTTCACCTTTCACAGTTTTACTGACACGGAAATTGAGGACGCTTTTCGTCAACTGAGTATGATGAAATCTGTCATGGATAATTGTTCAGGCAAATTTGGTTTTGAATTCATATTCCAACATGCAGACAACCGAACGGATAATTTTATAAAATTTCATACAAATTATAAGGAGTATTACTTCGCCAACTATTTTGACGCTGTATCAAAAGGCTATCATTAAGAATCTTGCAAATCTACGTGTAATGACGCTTACAATAGCGAAATGCTAATCTATTGCAATCTGCATTTTGTTGTATATTTACTAATTATCGATAGCACCAATAACCATAAGTAGATGTTTGCCCAATGATTGAACCTTACCTTATAGAAAATGTATTATCATCTTTATTTGACTTTTTAAAAAAAAATGTATTATATAGTCCGGCCGACCACGTAAAATTTGATTTTGTAATAGAAGAAAAAAACAACAGAAAAATCGCAATATTAGTTAAGGGGCAACAAATCTCGGTCAAAATACTTCGAGATATTACAGATTCGCTAAATGAAGATCCAGATATCACAGAATTCTATCTAATCAGCCCTGAAGAACCCAGTTCTGACCATAAAAGTATATTCAAGCGTTATTTAAGACCTAAAAATAATAAGAACGCTAAAATATTTTGGATTGGGATAAATAATTTTATACAGCTACAAGATTTAGGTATTGAACTAAGTGGTAATCTACGAGAAACACTACAAAATTTACAAGTTGCGGCTGTAACTTCAAAGCTTGAAGATTACAGCAATAACGTTATTGGTAACAATCTTGATGAAAAAAATGCTAAAGAGCATTTGAAGAAAAATTTGCAAGAAGTAAAAGACAATCGAGTGGGGAAAACAAACACTTTATTTGGCTTGCGAAGACAGTTTCCTTATAATGTAATCGTCGAATTAGAAAGAAATCCAGACGAGCTATCTAATAAATTAAGTTTTGGAAAAAAGTATGATGATGCAATTATTATTTTAACCGATATAAGAAATTTTTCATCAATTGTTTCTGTTTCAGATCCGGAAGAATTAAACGAATTAATGAGTAAATATTATTCTTCTGCTAAGAAATTGGTATTTAAATATAACGGAATTCTTGATAAATTTATTGGTGATGCAGTATTAGCAATATTCAATTACCCTGAAAAAGATAAATCCTCATTTATGAATGCAACGAAATTTTGCGCAGAATTAATATTAATGGGAGAAAATATTTTAAAAGATTATCAAAGAAATTTGGATCAAGAAATCGAAACTGGTACAAGAGTTGGTATAGCATCAGGTCCGATATATGCTTTAAATATAGGCTCCGATGAATATGAAGTGACATTTATCGGTGATAAAATAAATTTTGCAGCAAGGTTAGAAAAAAACTGTTCGGTAAATGGAATTTTAATGAGCAATCGTTTTTTTAATAAACTTGAAACAAATAGTCATGAATTTGCGGAGGCAATATATAAAACTGAGGTAAAAATAGACCCAACAGACGCGAAAGGTCAAATTGGTATAACCACCGCTTTTCAAATAGATAAAGATCAAATCGAAGCATTACTAAAATAATACCGCACACAACTGGTCGAAATTTCCAACCTCGACCCAACAYATGTTAGGCTTTCAACTTAACAACACCTTAATGCCAATCAAATCCGCAGAACCGGCATTGTTTAGCCTGCGGTGTCCTGGCCAGTTTTTGGCATTCAGCCTGTGGTCGGTGTTATCACTACACCACTTTAATTGCCTTTTTAAAGAAATATCTTTACTTCAAAACACGCCCCACCCTACCCACCTTTTCTAAAGGTGACCAAACAAAAAACCATACCATCGCTCCAAGAACCCCGTTTTCCTACATGGATTCGAACCACGATCTTCTGATCCAGAATCAGACGTGCTACCGTTGCACCATAGGAAAATTGAGAGGTCAGTACAAGGTTCGAACTTGTGAATAATCCTTTTGCAGAGGACTCCCTTAAACCACTCGGGCAACTGACCATTTTTTGTGGAAACAAAAGGACTTGAACCTTTAACCGGCACCGTATAAGGGTGTTGCTCTAACCATTGAGCTATATTTCCATAACATATTAGTAGGGTAACCCGGACTCGAACCGGGAACCTCTCCGTTCCAAACGGAGTAATCTAAACCAATTGATATACTACCCTGAAAATCTCCCTAAAACAAAAAATCCCCTTAGATTTATCTAAGAGGATTCAAGTATCTTGTTATATTTAAGTCAATACATAGCCTATCCTCTCTGATAAATCAGTTGGGGTATAGTACATTGTATTGTTGTTGTTTTCATGATGCAATAATACACAATTATTTTATAAACAAAGAAATTTCTGTAATATTTTTTATTCCATTGATCAAGCCTCATGACTATGAATCGTTAGGTGCCCAGAACGAGATTCGAACTCGTACAGTTGGCCCGTCCCCATCTCGCGCAAGTATACAGCGAAGGCTAACGGTCGGCGTACTTGTGTCGCGGCCATAATGTTCAAATATGTCACGAGTACGTCAGGCTTTATCCAACGCTACATACCCGCGCCAAAAAACGGTTAATGTTTTATTTCGGCTTTTTTTATTATTTTCAGCTCTATATTGATTACTCCATGATAAAAAAACCTATCCTTATCGTAAGGCACACTGTTTTATACCTGAGCCTTGTTCTTTTTTTTGCTGCATGTAATAAAAATTCCACAATCCCCACACCAACACYGCCGCCGACCCCTTCCAAGAAATGGATCGTTTCTACTGTGGCCGGATCAACCACTCCTGGGTTCAAAGACGGGGACAGTACACAGGTGCGTTTCAACAATGCACAAGGTATCCTCACAGACAATCATGGAAATCTGTTTGTAGGCGATCAGGGAAATACAAGTATCCGGCAGGTCACTTACTCGGGTCATGTAACTACCTATGCAGGTAAAAATATCGGCAACCCCATCCCGCTTTTTGGTAATATTTACAGTCTTGTCAGAAATAGCCAGGGCGATTTTTATACAATTGAATACAGTTTAATCCGGAAAATAACGTCGCCGACCAATAGCTCTGTTTTTTCTGGATCACTGTCAGTCAATTATTTAGATGGTACGGGGGCCAATGCCGCTTTCAACATTATCGGCAATATGGCCATCGACAATCAGGACAATATTTTTCTGCCAGACTATGATATGAGCAATAACTTTCGTCTGCGCAAGGTTACTCCCACTGGAGTTGTCTCCACTTTAACTTTGCATGACAACACAGGTTATCCCTCTAACGGACTACCAAATTATCATTATCTGTATTCCGTAGCGGTTGATGCATCGGGCAATATTTATGTAACAGGGAATGGGAACTGCCTTATAAAAAAAGTAGATCCCGCCGGCAACGTAACCATTCTGGCTGGGGCTGGCGATATCGGTTTTAAAGACGGAAAAGGAAACCTCGCCAAATTTAATACCATCCTGGGCATGACCTGTGATGCTTCCGGCAATCTCTGGGTGTGCGACGGTGACAATCATGCAATACGGGAGGTGACACCAGACGGTACGGTCACCACGATTGCGGGAAAGGGAGTAATGGGCTATTCGGATGGAAATAACACGAAAGCGCTTTTCAAGTATCCTTTTGGGATTACGGTTGATAATACAGGAGTTGTATTTGTTATGGATAACGGGAATAACAGGGTGCGGAAATTGGAGTATAAATAAGGTGTATATTTTCCACCGCTACCGCAAGCATCCCGCTTGTGGTTCATATGCTAAGCAGGCATTTCAGGATTTCAACTTGTACATGCCTCTTGAGAGTTCGAGTCTCTCTTCGGGCACCTTAATAATTTAGAATAAAATCAAAATAATTCATCTGCGCAAATACACTGCGCAGCACCCCTGTTTCTTTGTATCAACAATAAGAAATAAAGGAGGTCACAATGAAATTTAACCTGTTAAGCAAATTTAAAAACCAGACCGTTAACCACGCGGGTGCTAAAGCATTTACGCTGTCGCCTGAAATGGAGCTGTACACCGCCGTGGTTACCTGGAGCTTAAACGACTCTTTTTATGAAAAGGATGAGGCGCGTTTAAACCGCCTGCGCAAATTGATATATGAATGCAAGCCCGAGTTTGTGGGTAAGCTGGCCGTATATGCCCGCACCAAAATGTATCTGCGTTCGGTACCGCTGGTATTAGTTACCGAATTGGCTAATCTGCACTCCGGCGACAACCTGGTTGCCCGGGTTACTGATGGCGTAATCGGCCGTGCCGACGAGATCACCGAGCTGCTGGCCTGCTACGAAACGCTGAACAGGCGTACTGGCACTAAAAAGCTGAACCGCCTGAGCAAGCAATTGCAAAAAGGCTTAAGCACAGCGTTCAACCGTTTTGACGAGTACCAGTTTGGTAAATACAACCGCGACGGTGCCATCAAACTACGCGATGCCTTGTTCCTGGTTCACCCAAAAGCAAAGGACGAATTGCAGCAAGTACTGTTCAACAAAATAGTAAACGGCGATCTGCAAACGCCATATACATGGGAAACCGAGCTGTCGGCCTTAGGTCAGCTGAATTTTGACAGCGACGAAGCTAAGGCAGAAGCCTTCCGAGCTAAGTGGGAAGAACTGATAGATAGTGGCAAACTGGGTTACATGGCCCTGTTGCGTAACCTGCGCAACATACAGGAAGCCGGAGTAAGCTACAGGCACTTTGAAAAAGTGTGCAACCGTTTAGCCGATGCAGATGAGGTTGCCAGGGCAAAACAGTTTCCGTTCCGTTACCTGGCGGCTTATCGCGAATTGTTAAACGCAGGTGGTGAAGTATCGGCAAAAAGCATAGTACAACGTTTAAACGCTTTGCTGGCGGGTAATAAAGGTTACGCCGGTGAATTGTTGGATGCTTTGGAAAAAGCAGCACAGGCAAGCGCTGTAAACATCAAAGGATTTGACGAGAACACCCGTGTGCTGTTAGCCTGCGATGTTTCGGGATCAATGCAGGTACCGGTATCGGCCAAAAGCAAGATACTGTTGTACGATGTGGGCTTAATGCTGGCTATGCTGTTGCAATCGCGTTGCAAAAACGTGGAGGTGGGCATGTTTGGTGATACATGGAAAACCATTGTGGTGCCGCGTAATAACATCTTGGGTAACGTACAGGAGTTTTATCGCCGCGAGGGCGAGGTGGGTTACAGCACTAATGGCTACCTGGTTATCAAGGATATATTACAACGGAGGGTGCAGATGGACAAGGTGTTTTTATTCACCGACGCCCAGTTATGGAACAGCAATAACACTGCCGACCATATCCAAACCCTGTGGTTACGTTACAAGGCCGAGGTATCGCCAAGCGCAAAGCTCTACCTGTTCGACCTGAAGGGTTACGGACAAGCGCCATTGCAAATATTGCGCAATGACGTTTACCTGGTAGCAGGTTGGAGCGATAAAGTTTTTGAGGTGTTAGCTGCCTTAGAAAACGGAGGCTCGGCATTAGATGCTATCAATAATATAGAACTATAAGCCCCCTAACCCCCTAAAGGGGGAACAAGGGGTTTTTAACCAACACCCAACTCCCCCTTTAGGGGGCTGGGGGGAATAAGGATGCCGTAGAAACGGGATACTTCGCGCCATTGAGGGGGTGGGCAGTGTGGTTAAACATGCTGAGGGTTCGAGTCCTTGAGCGTTCCCCCGGCCCGCGTTCGCCTGTTGCTCCTTATAAAACATAAAAGAAGGTGTCGTAGATAAGTCTTACTTCGATTGGACGCTGGGGTTGGCGGTTCGAATCCGTCCCCGCAAGGGTAGCTCAACTGGATAGAGCACAGTGCAGATTGGCTTATTGCTTTTTACCCTTCTTTTTAAATGAATTAAAAAGGTGTCGTAAATGAGTGTTACTTCATAACGCTGCGGTCGCTGGTTCGATTCCAGCCCTGTAAAAGGGTACCTCAGTTTGGTAGAGGACAGCACACCAATAGTCACTCGTTGCTTTTTACCCTTTTTAAAGAAATTGAAAATATTAAGGTGCCGTAAATATGTGCTACTTCGTGGCGCCGGTTCGATCCCGGCCTTTGGAAGTAAATTCCAATGTAGCTCAGTTGGTAGAGCAGTGCAAGCACGTATTGACCGTAGCCCTTAAGAATAAAGAAGATGCCGTAGGCCAGCGTTACTTCAACCTGTCACGTTAACACGCTTACCAGATTGTTGCTCTTCTTTTTAAAATACCTAAACCTGAAAAAGGTGCCGTAAACTGGTGATACTTCGGTATGATGTTCCCTATGGGGAAAGGTGCAGATTCGAGTTCTGCCTGCAAGTAATTGTAGTAGTCTAAATCTAAAAAAACTCACTGGTTGCTTTTTGCCCTTTTTTAAAAAAAAACAATGAAAGATGTCGTAGGTGGGTGATACTTCGCCCGGTTGAATGCCGCGAAAGCGGTACAGGTTCGAATCCTGAAAGCCACCTGTCGCTTGTTGCTCTTTCATTTTTATTTTGTAATCTTATATTATTAAATCATGACTAAAACTATCCTTCAAAAACTGTCCGAACTGGAACAGAATGAAAATATAAAAATACTGTATGCCTGTGAATCAGGCAGCCGGGCCTGGGGTTTTACCTCGCCTGATAGTGATTTTGATGTTCGCTTTATATATACCAGGCCGCTAAACGATTACCTGGGAATAGAAGAGCTGCCCGACAATGTGGGATTACCGGTTAACGAGGTGTTGGACATCGGTGGCTGGGATATCAAAAAAGCACTAAAGTTATTCCTGAAATCAAACAGCACATTGTATGAGTGGCTGCAATCGCCAATCGTATACCAGGGAGATTCAAACTTTGCTGATGACCTGCGTAAGCTGATGCCGGAATACTTTTCATTACGTTCAGGCGCTAACCATTATCTATCAATGGCGCACAATACACTTCGGGATGATCTGCAAACCGAACAGGTAAAGCTAAAGCGCTACTTTTATGCACTTCGCCCGGCATTAGCCTGCTTGTGGATCGTTGAGAAACAGGCGGTACCACCTATGGAATTCGAGCATTTGAGAGTTATGATAACCGACAATGAAGTTCAAAACGCAATAGACGAACTATTGGAAAGGAAAAAAGTGGCTGATGAAAAAGCATCTATATCGCCCGTCCTGATACTTAACCAATGGCTAAGCGATACACTTGACTGGTGCAAAGAGCAAATAGCTGCGCTTCCATCCGAAAAGAAGTACCCGGATGAGTTGAATAATATCTTTAGAAAGTATATCCAGCCATGACCTACGAACAGCTAAAACAGCAAAAAGAACTGATCTTGCTGGATTGTATCAGCGGCAGCATGGCTTATAACCTGAATGTTGCCGGTTCTGACGTGGATAAGAAAGGAATCTTTATTATGCCTCAAAAGCAATTATATGGATTTGAGCAACAAGATCAGATTGCTAATGCAACCAACGATGAAGTTTACTTTGAAATAGGCCGTTTCCTGGAGCTACTAGCGAAGAACAACCCTAACATACTGGAACTGTTAAGCACGCCAAAAGAGCATGTGTTATTTCGTCACCCGGTAATGGATCTGATCAAACCGGAAGATTTCTTGTCGAAACTCTGCCTGGATACATTCGCCGGATATGCACAAACACAGATCAGGAAAGCCCGCGGCTTAAATAAAAAGATCAATAAACCATTAGACGCTGAACGTAAATCTGTGTTGGATTTTTGTTTTGTGATCCATAATAATGGCAGTATCCCATTAAAGGAATGGCTGAAAGAATATGGTTTCAGCCAGGAAGAATGTGGTTTAGTGAATCTGGATCATTTCAGGAGTGTTTACTTATTGTACCATCAAAAACAGTTAGTAGAACGGCGATTTAAAGGAATATCATCTGGTCCCGATGCTGATGATGTTCAATTAAGTTCTGTACCTAAAGGAATAGAAAACATAGCAGTAATGAACTTTAATAAAGATAGTTATTCCATCTACTGCCGTGAATATAAAGAGTATCTGGAATGGGAAGAAAAGCGAAACGAACAACGTTATCAAAGTACACTATCACATGGTAAAAGTTATGATGCTAAGAATATGATGCACACCTTTCGGCTTTTGAGCATGGCCGAAGAGATCGCCCTATATCAGCAGGTAATTGTCAAACGCGAGGACCGTGATTTTTTGTTAAAAATCCGTAACGGGGAGTTTGAATTTGACGACCTGATGAAAATGGTTGAAGAAAAAATGGAGCAGATAAAAATGGCATATGAAAAGTCTACTTTGCCTGATAGGCCTGACATTCATATAGCTGAAAGCTTGTTGATCCAGATACGCGAAAGATTTTATGAAATTGAACATTAAATATTATATCACTTAACTAAAATTTCTACCTATTTTAGTTAAGTGATTACCCTTGCTCGTTTATCACAATGTCGGATATCATCACCTATTTATACAACAAATCTTCGGCTTTAAAGATAAGCAATGCTGAAAACACCTCTTTGCACCGTATAAATCGAGACAATTTAAATACTTACATCACAGGAACGTTAGACTAATCGGAACCAATGAAGCAACCAAAATTTATTGGAGTTAAGTTTCTCACCAGTTTGAGCTTTTTTGTTTTTATTTTGTATGGATGCTCGCATCAGCAAATTAAGTTTAACAGGGCTCAATGGGACGATGGCGACATAGAAATTTATCCATATCGCGATGCAATGCTCAACGATCTGTTTACAAACTACCATTTAAAGGGTATGAGTTACCGTCAACTTACAAAGCTACTTGGTGAGCCTGGTCGTTGGGAGAATGTAAATATTGATAGCCCATATTATGTAATCAATACTGATTATGGGAATGATATTGATCCTGTTTATACTAAAACATTAACTATGCTTGGCGCATTACGTATCAAGGACAATTATTACAACGATACACGTAGTGTTGCCTTGGCTATTAGCTATAACTTTGGTAAGCAAAGGGTAAAGGATAAGCGAGACCGCGATACCGGTTCGCAGGATGTAAAAGGAAGATTAATATAGTTAGTTAGACTTAAAATACAGAAAAGAATCTCATGGAGATGATACGGTGAAAACACCGGCCCAATGCCGAACAGCTAATTAACTAAACCGCGGATAGCATTATAATAGGCGCTGCTCACCGGTAATTCAATGTCTACCAATTGTACCTTACGATTTTGCAGGGATCTTATTTTACTTACCGAAACAATATAGCTGCGGTGAATACGCTGGAATTTATCAGGCGCTAGCTTTTTCAATACCTCTTTTAATGGCATCAGCGTAAGCACAGGTTTGTCATTAGTTAAATGAATCCGTATATAGTTTTCCATGCTTTCAATATACTCGATGGTGTTTAGGTCGATCTTTACAACCCGGTATTCCGAATGCACATACAGGCTTTCGTCTGTATTATTCAGTTTTTCGTTTGTACCCGGCTGTTCGAAGTTGGGGACTTTGAACAGCCGGCCACAGGCTGAATAAATAGAAAAGTTGTTTTGGTGTTTTGCTTAGTGATTGGGGTTGCTAAAGGGCGTACGGGAGGTAGTGCTGTGGAAAATACCGACCACAGGCTGAATAAAAACGCGTAATATCCGCATGGTAATCACGTAGTTAAACTCGTGCCCATGGCAAAAATACATTGTTATTTTGTTATGTGATTTAAGATAAGGCTAAGGAAAAGCCTTTTATATTTTAACAAACAATTAAAACATCAAACTACCATGAAACATTTTAATCATTTAATTTTTACATTTATTACTGCAACTGTAATTCTTACCTCTTGTGGTAAAGATGGCGCTGTAGGGCCCGCGGGGCCGTCAGGTACTGCAGGCACAACCGGAGCCGCAGGCGCTGTTGGTGCAACCGGTGCTGATGGCACCAAAATTTACTCTGGCACAGGCACCCCTGCAGTAACGCAGGGAACCACAGGCGATTTCTACCTTGACGTTTCTAACAGCAATTTTTATGGCCCTAAAACAAGTTCAGGATGGGGAGCAGCCACCAGCCTGAAGGGAGCAACAGGAGCTGCAGGAGCAGCAGGGACCGCAGGCTCTAAAATTTATAGCGGCGCTACCGCACCGGCATCTTCATTAGGGGCAGATGGAGATTATTACTTAAATTCTACTAATTATTTATTTTACGGCCCCAAAGCAAGTGGCGCATGGCCCTCACCTATTAACCTAAAAGGAGCCAAAGGCGACCCGGGAACAGCGAATGTAATATATTCTGACTGGTATACCCCAGCTACATATGCCAAAACAACCATTTTTGGCACGATTAACTTTACAGCCGATATCGCTGCCTCTAAAATTACCCAGGCTATTTTAGACAATGGCGCAGTAGTAGTATATGCCAGGCTTAATGGATATAACCCTGCTATATGGCCTACTAACCAGGTGAGTGCCTTACCAATTGCAATTAATTATATGAGTGGCGCTACTCCTAACCTTGATACATGGTCGGCACTTTGCACAGTTGGGAATGTAAGGATAAGCTTAACCAGTAGTACAAATGCTTACAGCAACATATCAAACGCACACCAATTCAGGTATATTATAATTCCGGGTGGCGTACACACACTCAGCGTTGTCAATCTCAAAAAATATAAAGAGGTACAACAAGCATTGCATATAAATGACTAACCTGTAAAAAACTATCATCTAACTTTGCAATTGTTAGCATAAAAAATTAAAAACGCCGGGCACCAAAGTTTCCGGCGTTTTAATTTCGGTCACTTAGGGAGTCCGCCCAGAAAATTTAAGACATCCTGTCCTATTTCTTTGGCGTTTGTTTCCAGGGCAAAATGACCGGTGTTATAAAATTTAACCACAGCGTTAGGGTTATCACGCTTGTAAGCTTCGGCACCGGCCGGTAAAAAGTAAGGGTCTTTATTGCCCCAAACAGCTAATAGCTTTGGTTTGCGCTCCCTGAAATAAGCTTGAAATTTGGGGTAAAGCGCTACATTGGTACGGTAATCAAGCATAAGATCTAACTGTATTTCTACATTACCCGGCCGGTCAAGAAAATGTTGATCCAATGTGTAGGATTCCGGGGCTATTAATGATGGGTCGGAAACACCTTCGTGATATTGAAACCAGGTCACTTTATTAGATACGAACATTCTTAATGAATCACGGTTGGCAGGTGAGGGGTCCTGCCAATACCTTTGTATCGGATTCCAGCCCGTGCTCAAACCTTCTTCATAGGCGTTACCGTTTTGTGAAATAATACCGGTTATTTTTTCAGGATTCGCCAATGCCAGCCTCAAGCCTGTCGGCGCGCCATAATCAAATATATATATGGCAAAGCGCTTAAGGCCAAGTTCGTCAATAAATGATTGCATGGTATTGGCAAGGTTATCAAATGTGTAATTAAACTGTGTATGGTCAGGCGCGTCCGAGTAGCCAAATCCCGGCAGATCAGGCGCCAGCACATGGTATTGTTTACTTAAAAGTGGTATGAGGTTCCGGTACATGTGCGATGATGTGGGGTAGCCATGCAATAATAAAATGGTAGGCGCATTTTGCGGGCCCGCTTCACGATAAAATATATTTAAACCATTAGCTTTAATAGTACGGTAATGAACTTCTTGAGTTTCCATATTTTTTTTTGGTAAGTTTTTTATTGGTTGAGCTAATACCATGCCGCCTGTCAGGGCCAGACCTGCAATCGCCGCAAACATGGTTTTAATTAAGGATTTTGTTTTCATATCTATTTTGCTTATCCAAATGTAATGTTGATATTTGATTGTTAAAAACGATTAATAGTGATATAATAAATCATAATTAGTGATATATGAATACGCACGATCTGAAAATATTTGAAGCCGTAGCTGCCCATGGCAGTTTCACCAAAGCGGCCGAAGCTATGTTTACCGTACAGTCAAACGTAACGGCGCGCATTAAAAACCTCGAAGAAGAATTTGGTGCCGGCCTTTTCACCCGCACATCACGTAAAGTGGCGCTTACCGGCGCCGGTGAAACATTGATGCACTATAGCAAACAAATTGATCACCTGGTACAGGAGGCTAAAAAAGACATTAAAAAATCCAATCAGGTAAGTGGGCATCTTAAAATTGGCTGTATTGAAACTACCATGGCTTTTAAAGTACCTGATATTCTTGCGCGTTTTACTGAAGCCTATCCGGATATCGATCTTGAATTCAAATCTGAGATGCGGTCTGAATTAATCAGTGAAGTGATCAACTACAAGCTTGATGCTGCCTTTGTATCGGCTCCTGTTAATATTCCAGAGTTAGAGCAACTGCATATAAAGGATGAACAACTGGTGATCTTTGCATCAGCAAACGCACCCGAATTGAAAGTGATCCTTGGCAGCCAGCCCGTTAAGATCGTAGTGTTTGATCAGGGCTGTGTATTTCGCGCCAGGCTCGAATCATGGCTTAATTCAAAGGGAATTATACAGTATAAAAGCACCGTACTTAACTCGCTTGAAGGTATCGTAAACTTTGTGGAGGCCGGTCTCGGTATTAGTATTTTACCAGCCGAACTGATCAGTCAATATTATCCGGGTCGTAAACTGAAAACATTTACCCTAAATAAAGAATTAGGCACCATGTCTACAGTGTTGATATTTCGTAAAAACGTACCGCAGAGCAGGGCTTTAAAAGCTTTTGTAGATATGTATTAAATAAATTGTGACTTTGCGTTCAACATGCTAAAGCCCATTAGCACAAGTTAATCCCGCCGTAAGTAATAAATAGAAAAGTTGCTTAGTGATTGGGGTTGCTAAAGGGTATGCCGGAGGTGATTGTGAACAACGACAAACGCATTTAGTATGACAAACTATCCAACCGATTTAAGCAACAGCCAATGGCAATTTATAAAAAAGACCTTACAGTAAAAATCAAGCGGCCCTCCAGTTAGGAAAGTCACTTGGTTAGTCTTAATAATTATTTATTTTTTCCGAATTGTATCGCAATACCTACATAGATAAAGCTGAACGGATCGTTTGAAACGTTCGATGGCAAATTAGTTCTAAAATATGCCGTCGCTCCAACCTTCGGAAGTAGGCTCAAGCCAGTACCCAAAGGTAATTTCACAAAATTGAATTCGAATTTTGAACTCACTAACTTACCCGCATCGCCATAGCTTGCATGGTTCAGATTCACCTCGAGGCTTTCATCAAAGTAGAATTGGTCTTTTGCGGCAACGTTATCATCGTAAGGTAAACCAAAAATCTTGTTGATAAGATATTTTGGATAGAGCGTTACACCCCCACCTACAGAAACAACATTGAGACTTGGATTAGCATTTTTTCCAGCCATTGTATTATAATTTCCAATGGCATTGAGGGATACAAATTTCCCTAAGGAAAACTCCCGCCGTAAGCCCACAGAATAATTCGTTTTGAGAAGATTATGTGTGTAGTCATTTGGCAGACCAAACCTGTTGATAACGCTGAATTCCGAACGCAATTCCTTATAATTAGCCTGCGCCTTACATTCCATTCCACTTACGATTAACACGAGGCAAACCAGATATTTAAACATATTCAAATTTATTAAATTATTAGTTTCTAACTAAGCGCCCATTTCCAAGGGTTCGATTTGCAATTTTCAGCCTGTGGTCGGTGTTTTCAGGCTGAATCCTGCCCTAACGGGATATTGTAGTTGCAAACTACAGGCATAAGCGTTTGAAGTCGGAGACTTCGAACAGCGGGGGTAACTAATTAATACGTCTAAGGTTATGTAAATTTCTTAAAGTTTAAGTCAATATATTACATTTTAATAATTTAGATTATCATCCCCCCTTTTAAAGGTACAATACCTTCAACCTCCCTGTTCCGCTTGTACAGGAAGTACCTTTCTGGTAAACCACTATCCATCTACCTTATAAAGTAACATTTTTACAACTCAGCTGTCCAAAGTCGGTTACATTACCGAGTAATTTAAGGACATGTCACGCTCTTTCAGGAAAAATGTGCAGTAGCATTAAAGTCGGTTTTGTATAAAATAAAGTCTGTTTGGAGTAATTCAGCATGGGAGACTTTATATAGTTTTGTTTTAATCAAATAGCCTGACTGACCAACGTATGAGTTATTTGCCAAAAGCCATTATAAGCCAACCGAAAAAAGGACCACACGCTAACTACAGCGGCAACCGGCATTGAAACCGGAGCCTGTATTAATTGTGCAAGGTTTTTATGGACACCAGCCAGCTCAGTGTTTTCAAATTATGTATAAGCAATTTCTTATTGTAATCATCCTAATTGCTACTGTTAAATCAGTAAGAGGGCAGGATAATGATAATCCAAAATGGAACACCTGGGTCACCTGGGGAGATCAGAATAATGGCACTTATCGGAATCCCGTATTGCCGGCAGACTACAGCGATCTTGATTGTATCCGCGTAGGAGACGATTATTATGCCATATCTTCTACTTTTCAATATTCTCCTGGAATAATAATCCTTCATTCAAAGGATCTGGTAAACTGGAGGATAAAAGGCCATGCAGTGCCGGATATTACACAAATATCTCCTGAAATGAACTGGAATCGGATGAACCGGTATGGTACTGGTATCTGGGCAGGATCAATACGCTATCACAAAGGCAAATTTTGGATTTTTTTCGGAACGCCCGATGAAGGGTATTTTATGACAACTGCTAAAAATATAGAAGGGCCCTGGGACCCATTACATAAAATTATGGGGGAAGCAGGTTGGGATGACTGCTGCCCTTTCTGGGATGATGACGGTCAGGGTTATTTTATTGGTACAAATTTCAAGGATAAGTATAAAATACATCTCTTTAAACTTACCGCCGACGGTAAAGATATCATGAAGGAGACTGATAAGGTTATTTATCAATCGAAGGGAAGTGAGGCCAACAAACTTTATAATATAAATGGAACCTACTACCATTTTTTCAGTGAAGTGAAAGCCGACGGCCGAACCGTAATGATGGAGCGCTCAAAGAATATTTGGGGGCCTTATACCGAAATTAAGCAATTGAGCCATGCTCAAAATGATATAAAATCACCCAACCAGGGCGGCATTGTTCAAGCCCAGAACGGAGATTGGTATTTTCTTACCCATCACGGAGACGGAGACTGGTTTGGCAGGGTTATGAGTTTGATCCCGGTGAACTGGGTGGATGGATGGCCTATTTTAGGAAAAGTGGGAGATGATGGTGTTGGTACCATGGTTTGGGATGGCAAGAAGCCGGTTAGCGGAACAAAAATCAATACTCCCCAAACAAGTGATTCTTTTTCGGAAACCCGGTTGAATGAGCAATGGGAGTGGAACTATCAGCCGAGGAGAGGCAAGTGGTCTTTGCAGGAAAGAAAGGGGTGGCTTAGGCTTTACGCGTTCGGCGCCCTTGAAAAGAATGACAACCTTACAAAGGTGGGTAATATCCTTACGCAGCGGTCTATGTCTACTAAGACTAACGAAGTAATTATTAAACTGGATTTAAGCGGAATGGCAGACGGCCAAAAGGCTGGTTTCACTCATTTCGGACATCCAGCTTATTCGGCTATAGGTGTACGTTGTGGTGGCAAAATAAAAAGATTGGAATACAACTTAAAGGGCCAGATAACAGAAGGTGATCAAATAAACCAAAATGTGCTTTGGCTGCGGTCTGTCTGGGGCCTTGATGGTGTTAGCCAGTATTCTTACAGTACAGATGGTAAGAATTTCAAGGATTTCGGGCCTGCGTACAAGTTAATGTGGGGATCATATAGAGGTGATCGACTGGGAATATATTCTTACAATAACAAACAGGAAAAAGGATATGTAGATGTCGACTTTTTTAACTATACGTTCTCGGGGCCTGAAAAAACAAAGAAATAGTGTTCATCGTGTTTATCCGGTGTTCGAAGGAGACTTCGAACACCGGGGTACCACAGGCTGAACAATCATCCCCAATTTTAAAAATGATTTTATAGATTTATGCAATCGGGATAAGTCTACCCAATTAGAATCAAAGATGCTCCTAAATGGAACCTGTAATCATTAAAAAATCGAATGAAGGGGAAGCAGACACAAGGATGGGGTGTTTGCTTGTAATCATTTTTCCTATCATTTGGGCGATATATGGAATAATTCATCCGCTCGGTACTTTTGATGTATGGTTTTTTTCCTGCTTCATTGCAGCCCTTTTGCTACTGCCATTGGAGAGTTTTTTGGTTTCCAGACTCCCCGTAGCTCCGTCAATAACCTTGGCAAAGGAAGGATTAACGCTTTCCAGGAATCACAAAAGATATGGAGGGCTCGCTATAATAAAGAGATTTTTTCCAATTCAGGAACAGCTGATTCAGTGGGATGATATTGAAAATTTCAAACTGGATACCAGTTACAGCGAGAGGCCAAGTGGAGATCAGGGCGGCACTTATATCTTAAGGACAGATATCCTTTTTATTAATGGAGCTCCCGGCAAGAACAGTAATTATTACCCGATAGGTGGTTTAGATATTTTGCCTGAGGAAATCCTGAGGCTTTGCAAACAGTTTCACGATGCATATCACAATTCAAATTTAGGGCGTATACTACCCCAATGAGTAACAATTGATTTTTCCGCTGTTGTCTGCTACTTCGAACTACTATGCTTGTAGTCTCCAGACTACGGGTAGATACATCTATTTCAGCCAATAGCCATAAAAGTCATATAACAAATTGTTGGTCATCGCAGATAAGGTAATCTTTTTCTGAAAATGCTATTTTTTGGGGATATAAATGAAGTGATTACTGTAGTTGCAAACTACAGGCATAGGCGTTCGGAGACTTCGAACAGCGGGGGTTGTAGGATTTCGAGTTTAGGTTTTATCTTAATATGGTTGTAAGGTCAAATTCCAGTTCTGTTTGACCATCGTCGACCTCAACCTTTAATAAAAAGCCTTTTTTGGTTTTTACCTGAAATTCAGCTTTTCCCGCAATGATGAAAAGTTTTGGATCAGGTACCGGGTATTCCTTCGTCAAATGAAAGATGGCACCTCCTTTCAGCGGCTTTTCCGGATCGGTACTAATAATGTTGATATTTATAAGATAGGTATCAGTAGTCGTCAAATCTTTTGCTGCCGTCGCCGTCATTTTACGTGAATTTTTTTCTGTTATACCTGTCGACGGTCGCGCATCAACAGTCTTTGCGGCTATCGGCAGCATGGGCGCCGTCGCAAGAGTGCCCGCCAGCGTTTGCTGCGCATCGTTATGAAGTTGCTGCATTGTATTTACCCGATCCTGAAAAGAAGCCGAGAATAAGTTAAGGAAATTGAAGTCTTTCAACCCCGGCAAAAGCGCTAATAACAACAATAGAAATAAACCGGTAAAAATTAATTTGAGTGCGGTATCGTTTTGCGCTTTTAACAGATCATCGCTGAAAGGATTTACATGTTGTGTTTTTGAGTTTGAGTAGGTAACCTGTTTCTGCTTTACAGTGGATTCTACTTGCAGAGCCTGCTCGTTTTTATTTTTTGTGATTGATGTTGCGACAGTCGAATCCTGTGGCGTAAATGTGGTTCCCTTTTCTATTTTGCCGGTCCATTGCAAATTCGAGGTGCCGAGACCTATAAAATACATTGCCACGAGAGCGACAAGGATTTTTAATCCATTTGTAACTAATTGTGAATTCATCGGATAGGGATTTAAATTTATAAATTGTAAGCTGATAGTATTCAGGGCCCCGATATCAAAGACATTTAAACCTGTAACTGTGGCTTATCTTTTGTTAAGAGGGTAATCTAGCTCATGAAAAAGAAACACAGCTTTTTAAAAGCCCCGACGAGCTTACCCGCCAGGTAAGATCATTTGCGGATGCCTGAAAAAGCATTTTGAACATATACTTGACATGCATCCCCAACTGAGGAACAAAATAGGAACATGACTGGTAAGCGCCCTTCGTTTATTACATTAAATAAATGTTTATCTTATTACAATGGTAATGCTTTTACTAACAGATTGGCCTTGTTGATCATTTGTTTTTGCTGTTATAGTATAGGTGCCGGTGCTACTAAACGGATTCCCTAACACTGCAGTGGCTACACCATGCACACTGTAAGCAAATGCCGGAATAAATAATGGATTGCCCGACCCGCTTGAAACGCTAAACTCCACCTTAGCCGGATCGGTAACGCTGCCGCTTTGAGGTGCACGATACAACGTAGCCGTCATTGTAGCTGTTTCAGATGCCGATACCTGGTACTTGTCTGCAGTGAGTATGAGGTCATCAGGCATTGCGGCAATAAATTTCACAGAGGTGTTTACAGAGTAATTACCCGACGTTGCTGAAATTATCGCAGTCCCTATTGCGGCCGATTTAAGTGTAAACTGCGCTTTTCCATAAGCGTCGGCTATAACCGACGATGTTGCCAGTCCATTAACAAACACCCCTAAGGTGGTGGTTAACGAGATCGTTTTCTTTGCCGTTGCAGCGTCGGCAGGTACGGTAACATATATGGTTACCGGCGTAGCCAAATCTGCTGGAATATCGGTGGCGCCCTTGCTATCTATTTGCAAAATATTTGCAATATCGGTACCCGTTGCGGTCCCGGGCGTGTATACATCGTCATCCTTTTTGCACGAAAGCAAACAAAGGTTTACCGCAAATACGATAATGATTATTTTTTTCATCTTAATATAAAAAAACCAAACTTCTGGTTATGGCAGCTCCTGTAGCAGTTCTGAAAGTGGTGGTTACAGTAGCCTGCAACACGCCTCCGCCCGAACTGCTCACCGCCAACTGTAAACTTAGCAGGAGTGCCCCACTTGCCAACATCGGGAAGGCGGCTGATGAAGGCATAACCGAAACTACCCTTACATTGGCGTTACCAGATACCGCGCTTATGGCTACGTTATTGTCGCTTGCTAAGGTTACCAACCCTGAATAGGTTACTGTTACATTATTTGTCCCTGTGCTAAGGGTAGTTGGCGCCGCAACTAAACTACTAACTGAAATTGCCATGGTTTATGTTTATGTGGTTATTGAAATGGTGTACCAAACGCCGAAAATAATTGTTTAACATCCGCGTCTATCGAAAGCCCGATGAAGGGACTGGTTGAAAAATGATACCTGCCTAAATCAATTACCGGGTTATTATCATAACGGTAGTGGCAAAATGTACCTACAGTTAGTTTTAAAAATGGCAAAACCCGGTACCCGAACCCAACAACCAGCGCATTTGTGCCGATAAGTCCTTTCCTTTGGCCTTCTTTTTCTATCGAGGCAAGCGAAACACCGAGTAAAAAAGATGTGCTTGACCAAATGCGATCCCATTTCTTATAATGCTCCAGCGGGATACTTTTATCAATGGGTCTGAAGTAGATGTTTATCCCCGAATACATAATAACTCTGTCAACGCGGGCTACGTAAGGGATTCCGATATCAAGGGTAATATATGATGCTGCGCTGTTTACAAAATTTGGATCGTATGTGGTATTAACGGCAGATGCTTCGTACGAGTCGGTTAAAATCACCCTGTCTATCAGGCCCTTTATTAAATCATTTCGTTTTGTAATTGTGGGGTCAAATGCGTTGGCCATAACATCTAAGCTATTCTTCACGGCTGTGTTAGCGTCGCCTGCTGGTTCTTCCGCCTTCAACGAGACTATAATTTCTTTAAACGCCTGATATTGCGGAGACGAAACCTGTAGCGACCCCCAATTTAACTCATTGAAAGCTTTACGAAGCGAGGCCTTTTTGGTGTCGCTTTGTTGGGTAAACGTTTCAAAATCCTTAATCGGTTCTTCCACATTAAATATACCCTGCCTAAAGTCTCTTAAAATTTGAATCACCGGGATAGCATCCGGTTCTTTAAAGCTATAATTAGGATTGATTTTTTGAAGGGACTTTTTTAAAACACCTATTATTTCAGCCTTATAGTCAACCAGTACCGAAGGCGCGTCCGTTGCAGATACCTTGCCCATTTTTGCAACAATGGCACCAATGTCAGGATCACCTGCTAATGCATTACGTAACGCAGGCTTTTGGTCTTCAGTAATTGGCCTGGTCGCAAATGTTGTAATCTTGACTAAAATATCAGTATTGTATTTTAAATAAGATGCGATAACAAGATCGGTGGCATCTCCCCGATTCCATGTTTTTAAAATTATGTCTGCCGGGCCATCGTCTGTTCTCGCTTTCTTGCTTTTGTAGTCGGCAATAGCAACGGGATCTGTTTGAAGTCTTATTTCAATCTTGTCCACCGCCGCCGGTATATTTGTTAAACGAAGCGTAAACAATTTATCAAACGGAAAATGCTTATCGAGCGATGGAGTTCCGTTATTGAAATTTAACGTAATAAGGGCGCCGTTATTGACAGCAGCAGGCGTTGTAACAGGAGCGGCAACCGTAGGCGTTGTAGTGGGGGCACCTGCAGCAGGCGTGACAGTCGCGGGCGTTGTAACGGGAGCGGTAGTCACCGGCACGGGTGTCTGTGAAAAAACGGTGTTACAAATGGAAACTAAAAAAACAATAAGATATAGGTAATATCTTTTCATAAACGTGATATGTTTTGGTTTGGCCATGCAAGTCATTGAATTGCATGGCATTCCAAGATACAACTATTATGAATAATATGCAATTGATTTTTAAAAAAAAATATTTCACGGAAATTTTCTCAAATTTGCAACGAACTCCGCCCGGTTAAGTCGATACGTGTGACGGCAAACCGATGTAAACTTGCACGAGTGCTTTTGTTAAGTTCAGGCATGGACGCCTGAACAAGCAGTGCTTATCTTTTCTTATTTCTTTTTTTTCAACTGTCTTTGTTTGGACATCACAGAAACTTTATTTATCAGTGTGAAAGAGAACACCGGGATTACATGACTAAACTGGTCAGCGCGAGATTTGATCCGCTGTGATATTAATGGGCAGAGTTTCGCTGATGTTTTTCATAAGCTGGAATCGGCTTCGCGGTAAATTGTTTATTTAAATTAAACCCTCGCGGGTGTCTTAATTTGAGCAAAACTGACGTCAACTCGGCATCAGTTTTTCCTGCCAACATCCATCAAGTGTACCTCCTATCATCACTTGATAAGCATTTTCTATCACTGTTTTATAAAAATACTTACAGGAAATGCCCCATTGATCTGAAAAAATATTCAATAAGTATTTCGTTGACTAAATATAGGCAGATTAGTTGGGTGATTTATTCATCTACACCTACTGTGCCCTTGTTGGTGTTCCTCATCCTTTCCCGCACTTTGTTGGAGTTGTCTCCAACGAACTCGTTACCCGTTATAATGTCGCAGAAGCCGAGCCGATCTTCGCATATGCTATAAACTTTACTACTATCGACATCAGTTAATAGTCGTCGGGCTTTACTGTTTAACAAAAATGCCTCCGGTAACAAAGTTGTTGGAGACAACTCCAACAACGGCTCGGGGGGGAATACTCCGAATTCTCGGTCAGCTTGAAAATACCGACCACAGGCTGAAACGATCTAAAATTGGTTTATATCCTGGTTTTTTGTAGTTGACTACATCGTTAAACCCAAAATCCAGTTCTGTAATTTTCTTCATAATTAGGTTTAAGCACTACATTAAGTTTATAATTATAAGTAACTCAATTTACTCATAATCGCCGAGTCCGTCCAGTTTATAAATGTCAAATTCCTTCTTTATTTCTTCGTATTTGTCTGGATCTAAAAGCTTGTTCTGATTTAAATGAATAATATTTGCATCCTCTTTTAAAATATCTAACTTTTCGTTTTGTAATGCACATAAAATTATTTGAGAGTCCGAGGAAACTTTCTTTTTAATTAGTTGCAATATTTTGTCATAGTTTGTTCCTGACTGTTCTTGCTGATTTGGGGTATCAATTAAAATTGGTGTTATAATGTCATTTCCTGACTGTTCAATCATCGTATGGATAGTAAGATAATAAGCAAGAATACCGCGACTACCTTCTGCTGCACCACCCTCTCTAATGATTTTATTATAGTCCATTGGGGACGTAACAGCCGATGTGTTGATATCCTCCGCATCAAGCAATTCAATATAAGAAGTAAAAGTTGATAAGAAAAGATCATTGATACGGTTTTTTTGTTCTTCTGTCAAGAGATTTTTTTGATCAGAGGTTATTTGTTTTATTTCATTTTCGAGAGATTTGGATGCAACCAATTTTTCAGATTTAGAATTTTTAACGCTTTCTTTAATAGAATTTCCAGCCACATTCTCGATGATTTCATTTAAGCTAATTTTTTGGTCCGTCTCGTTTATCAAGTATTTGTCGTGTATTACGTCAATATCTGATCTTGTTTTATCAAGCTTTATTTTTACTGCTTCAAGTTTGGCTTCGGTGTCACTTAAAGCCCGGGATATTTCACCTAATTGTGATTCAGCTTGTTGTTTATCTGTAAGTATTGAGGCACGGTTCACAACTGAATTTTCATGTTGCGTACCGCATAACGGGCATTCGATAGCATCGCTGGCGAAATGTTCGACGGCAAATTGATAGTCTTTTTCCAAATCTTCAATAATTCTTTCAGATATTGTTTTTTGGTGAAACAAAAATGAACGATCGCCTTCTAACTTGGTTACCTCATCGAGCGTTTTTTCTTGGAAATCTGAAAGCTTTTTAAGATCTTCTCGTATTTCAGCTGTGATTTTTGCTATTTGTTTTGATCAATGGTGGCACTTGGTTCAGAGATATATTGAGAAACAATTTCCAGCGTCACATCTAGTTTTTCAATTGCTATATCTAACGCTTCTTTTTCTTGCTTCTTAAGGCTTTTTGATAGCTCTAAATCAAAGTGTTCTTTTGGTAATAGGCCTATGTGATATTTAATTATTGTTGATTTCCAGCCCTGATACTGCGCTAAGCTGCCAAATCCCTCCCAGGCCGCGGCCCAACTTTTCTTTTGATCAATATAAAATGGAACAAAAAAATAAGCTGGAGGAGGTGTTTCTAATATTACAGTATCTCTTTTAGGCATTAACGCATGGAATCCTAAGATTTGACCAATTTTGGTACTGTAATCCCCCGTTATTTTAGGGTAAAAGCTGATGTTGTTATCCAAATTAATGCAAATCATGCTTTTATATCGCATAATTTCATATTGGCTATCACCTATCGAAAACCTGATAATCGTTTTGCAATCAAGGTTACCCCACTTCGTATCAAAATCGGGATCGCAACCAAATGACCAGTAAAGAAGCTTTCCAAGCGTACTTTTGCCGTAATTATTGTCGTCCGCCGTTATGATCGTCAAATCTTTTTGGAAGTCGAACATATTTGCCGACCCGGTTGAATTTGATATCAGTAGCAGTTGTTTGAATTTTAAGCTTTGCATTATTGCCTATTCTTAGATTGCGGATAAGTAGTTTAAAATTGTCCTTGGCCATGATTTCCTATAATCAGTTCACAAATTATTGCGGCTTTTGCATCTTGGTCAGAAATAAAATTTGCCTTTATTTTACTATCTAATGCAACATAAACCTCGTTTATAAATTTTTCTACATCGGAAAGGTCCGAAACTAAATTTGTTGATATCTGAAGATTAATTTCCTTGGAAACGTCGAGTTGAGTTACAGTCTTAGTGCCTATTCGCATTTGTCTATAACGATCAAAACTTCTTTTGAAACTCATACTTTGCAATGTATTCAAATTTAAATCTTGCATATATGCGTAAAAACTGGCTTCAATTTTTGCCTGGTCTTTTAGATTTGTAAATTCATTTATAACTTTCGCAACAGTTGAGCATGTAAGGGCTTTATTTTTGAATACTTCATCCCATTTAGTAAAATCATAAGAAACCTCGCCTTTCCTGTTAACTTCGTCAATTAGTGTTCGATAAATATCAACAGAATTATAGTTTGAGCCCGGAAATAAGAGACTTATGAGTTTAGAGATTTCTGCGATTACGTCATTTTGAAAGTTGGTATTCGATAAATCAGGAATGATGAACTGAAGGTTTGTCGGTAATGGAGTAACACTAAGTTCTTTTTTGATCGCAAGCGTTAAATGTGATAAATCAGTATCATCAATATCTGGAACGGTAATTTTCTTTAGAGTGACTCCTGGTTTTTTTAAAGTGATTCCGAATCCAGATACAGCAACAAAATTCAGTTCTGATACCTTGTCAGCATATACTTTATTGGCTGCACTACTTATCAATTTCCCTAGAGGGGAACTACCATTTTTTTGCCTAATTAGAACATTTTTCGTGAACTTCGCATTATTGGTTTTAACTTGATTGAATTCAAATTTTGCTTTCGTGGCATCTAATGAATCACACATAACCACGTCTTCTTGAAGTTCAACAAATACCGCATACTCATTTTTTTTCGTGTGTTCTTGAATTGCTCTGTAAAGCGCCCAATGATATTGGTAGGCGTATTTAGCCTTTGTTTCGGAGCCTGCTTTTTCACGTTGAGGGCTGAATAGAGGGTTTTGTGTGTCCATGCCGGATCTAAGGTTTCTGGTTTTGCAAAGTAAGGATTAAATCTTAAATGCAAAATATTTCTTGCCCTCACAACTTAATATTTCTTCGCTGTTCGAAGTCTCCGAACCACTATGCCTGTAGTCTCCGACTACAGAATAACTAAAACAAACAATCGACATCAACTAATCCATCAATACCGGCATAATTAGATGCGCTTGAATAGATGTAATCGTCGGTGCGGTATACTAATCCTGCCCTAACGGGATTTTGATGAATATAGTCGATCTTTTGTTGCGTTACTGCAGGTGAAAACAGTTCGATAAAATGATTGTCCACGCTTGTTCTTCTATCCATCAATTCACGGCATCCATCCCATACCTTTCACATATTCCACCAGGCGTGGATCATTTGTTGAGGTTGGCGAAATCCAAATGCTGATCTGTTCGCGATTCCACCAAAGGCCCTGGGGATTGCCTGGCTTTGCGAATGTATAACGATATAGCACTGCCCGGATATACCGCGGCGGCCCGGTGGGGAGGGGATTGCCGGCAAACAAACTTATAGCACCGGGATCGTTATGAAGGAGCTTCCACACCAGGTTATAGGTCCATGGATATTGATCGGGAGAAGACATGGCGGCGAACCACATTTGCCAGTCTAAACGTAACTGGTAGGGCGCTATTTGCGGCGACGGCTTGTTAAGCAGCACCGGCAGGCCTTTGTAGATGTAGGGTTTCCAGCTGGCTTTGTCGGGTACCTGGTCCATCGTTCCCTCAAATACTACGTTCAAGCGTTCCCGCCCCACAGAGCCGAATGCGCCATAGGTATTTACCAGATCCAGCGGGTCGAAGGAGGAGTTCATAACCTGCCCCGGGGACAGCAGGTTCATTGCAGGCTGGATGCTCAGGATTGCAATTAAGCCGGCAACTACCCAGGAGGTGATGAGCATAGGTTTGGATTCTTCGGCGCCCCCGGCCGCAGCTTCCGCCTTACGAACCAGTGTGCGGGGAAGAACCCTGGCCCAGAAGCTGTCGTCCAAACAGGCCAAAGCCGGAATAATGGTAAGCCAGTTTAAAAAAGAAAGATTGCCGCTGAGTATAATGCTAACCTGGAATAACACGATCACCGCCCCCGCAACATGACGCACAACCTTTGGCCCGAATACGAACCATGGTGCTATCAGCTCGCCAAGCCAATTGAACCAGATGCCGGTCTTGAGCATTATCCGCGGCAGAAAATGAAACCACCGGCTCAGCGGCCCGGGAATAGGCTGTGTTTCGAAATGGTAGTAAAGGGCAGTGCCGTTACGCCATATTTCATCCCCGCGGTATTTGATCAACCCCGAACCCAGCATAATGCGGAAGGTGAGCCAGCGAAATAAAATGATAATGGGCAGGGGAGGCGCATACCGCGGAAACGGGCGCAGGCTGAGGAGCGGGCAGAGGAAGATAGCCAGAAAGCCGGTTTCGTTAAGCTGGATCTCCCAGCCGTATCCATACCAATCCTGCCCCAGGTGAACAAACGACATGTACAGAAACCAGAGTACCGCAAGCAGCGGCGCATTGGCGTAGCCCGCCACTACTACGCATGACAGCACAAACCCGATCCAGGCGGCAGTTAAAAGCGCGGCATCAGAATGCCAGAGCCAGAAGATCGACGGCAGCCGCACAAACCCCGCCCCCGCCGAGCCCAGGGCGGCGCTCACCTGCTTCAGGTAAATTTCCAGGGGAAGGAGCCCATGAGAACCGATCAAAGGTACTACCTGGTTGATGGCCACCAGGAAGGCAACAGCATACACCACCCCCAGCAGCCGGAGGATGACAAAGCGCGTAAGCCAGTAGCTGGGAGGGGCGCCCGGCATCCGAAAAACGCCGCCGGATCCGCTGTCTATTTTGTTTCCCGTTTCCAATTCTATTTACTTAGTTGCTTTTTGCACATTCCTCAATAATAGTACAACATTCCTCAATAATAGTACATTAATAGTAGTATATAGTTTGTTAAAATTTATCCTAAAATCTAATAATTATCGCGGAGTCCGAATGGTGGTTGAAAGGAGCTTAAAAGGAGCGTGGCAGGTTCATAACGCGGCCTCCGGAGGGATTTAATAAGGTATTGAAGGGACGCAAAATACCGAGATACTACAGGCTGGTGCCAGTGTTGCAAATAAATGACAATTAAATTATACAATGTCTATGTATTTAGTAGAATATATTCTACATTTGCAGGCGAAATAAGTTCTTTAATTTAATTATCAAGAAAGACTGAGGGAAAGGCCCGATGATGTCTTAGCAACCTGTAAGCCCATTGTTATAAAGGTGCTAATTCCTGTCCGCCGTAAAAAGCGGAAAAGATAATATCCGCAAATTATTGCGCAGCTTATGGCTGATCGTTGTGCCTTTCTCTCCAAAATTTCCTGTTTAATTAAATTTCTGAAAATTTCTGCCTGCATAAAATAGGCATTAAAATTTACAACTATGAATATTAAACATTTACTAATTACCTGCTCGTTTTTAATAAGCGCACTGTTTGCCGGCGCACAAACGGCAAAACCAGCCGATAGTGCATCTGTTGACCGTGGCTATATTGTAAAAGTTGGCGACCAGGCCCCTGCCGATTTTGAGCTTGTATTGGCCGATGGCAGCAAAACGTCCTTAAAAGAGTTGCGTGGCAAAGTGGTTATCCTGCAGTTTACCGCCAGCTGGTGCAGTGTATGCCGCCAGGAAATGCCTCGTCTTGAAAAGGAAGTATGGCAAGCCTACAAAGGCAATGGTCTGATCCTGATAGGGGTAGACCGCGATGAACCCCTTGAAAAGGTGCAGCACTTTCAACAGGAAATGAAGATCAGCTATCCATTGGCGCTTGATCCGGGGGCTAATATTTTCGGTCGTTTTGCCAATAAAAAAAGCGGGGTAACCCGTAATGTAGTTATCGATAAAGATGGGAAGATTGTTTACCTCACCCGTTTGTATGATACACAGGAATTTGCATCGATGCTAAAAGCAGTAGATGCGCTGGTTAACAATAAAACTGCATCTGTAAACTAAATAAAGGCTTAAAGCTAAATAATGATTTTAACTCCGTATTTAAACTGACCCTGTTACCATCTATATATCAAATTGTTATGAAAACAACAAGAACACCTTTCCAAAACGTACTCCCTGCCAGCAAATTGGTATCATTTTCCTCCGCCTCTGTTTACCTGTATATGCAGTGTATGCGTTGTTGCTGTTAACTTAATGGCAACGGTTATTAGCCCCATGCCTGCTGCAGCTGGCTGCCTTTGCTTATAACCAACACAATCAATAATGAATTTACCGGCACTATAAAGTATCCAGCGGGGATTGTTTTGCCCAAAAAAAGCTGTTGACTGGCTTTGCTGTGCCGGCAACAAAAACTAATTAATCATTAACCATCATGTTAAAAAATTACAGATTTTTACTGGCAATCCTATTGCCCTTTTTTCTCATCCAAACGGTTGCGGCGCAATCTGTTAAAATAAGCGGGGTGGTAACCGCAAAATCCGATGGCCTGCCATTGCCTGGCGTTAATATCTCTGTTAAGGGTAGCACAACCGGTGCTCAAACCAATGCTGATGGCAAGTTCAACATCTCAGCGAATGTTAACGATGTATTGAAGATTACCTATATAGGTTTTGCAACACAGGAGATAACGGTAAGGCAAAATGAAACCAATTTACAGATCATATTACAGGATGCTCCTAATTCACTTAACGAGGTAGTAATCACGGCGCTTAATATTTCTAAAGACAAGAAATCACTGGGCTATTCTGTTCAGGGATTAAAATCAAAGGACATCTCTGAGGCCAAGGAGACCAACCTGGTAAACGCGCTGGCAGGTAAAATTGCAGGTGTACAGGTTACCAACAGCCAGGGTGATATGGGATCATCCCGCATTATAATTCGTGGCGAAACCTCTATAGCCGGTAACAATCAGCCATTATTTGTGGTAGATGGTACTATTGTAGATAACTCCCAGTTCCTGGGTACAAATGGTTCAAGGGATTTTGCCAATGCCATAGCCGATCTTAACTCCGAAGATATTGAATCTGTAAGCGTACTCAAGGGTCCAAACGCGGCGGCGCTTTATGGATACCGGGCTGCTGCCGGTGTTATCCTTATTAAAACCAAAACTGGTAAAAGTTCAAAAGGATTAGGTATCACTATTAATTCAAATACAAGTTTCTCCAATCTGCAGGTTTTGCCCGATTACCAAAATCAGTATGGTCAGGGTTCAAACGGTAAGTTCAGCTATGTGGATGGTAAAGGCGGTGGCGTAAATGATGGTGTCGACGAAAGCTGGGGTCCGGCTCTTGACGGTTCACTTATACCACAGTTTTATTCAAATGGGCAGGCTGTGCCATTTGTGGCGCATCCCAATAATGTAAAGGATTTTTTTAAAACAGGTGTAACCCTTAATAATGGAGTAGCGCTATCCGGGAGTAGCGATAAGGCTGATTACCGTCTATCCTACAACAACCTGCATCAAACGGGTGTTATTCCAAATACGTCACAGGGCAGAAATTCGTTTTTACTGAACTCTACCTTCAGGCTTAGCCCTAAATTAACAATAACTACCATTGCCAATTACATCAAAGATGATGCAGATAACCTGCCTGGGGCAGGTGGCAGAAGAGCTACCAGTACTATGCTGCAATTCACCTGGTTTGGCCGCCAGGTTGATATTAATCAATTGAAAAACTATAAGGATGCCAATGGCAATACTTTTAACTGGAACAACAGCTATTATAGTAATCCATACTGGCTGGCTTATGAAAACACCGTTGGCCAGCACAAAAACCGCATTATAGGTAGTGTTGAGTTAAACTATAAGATCATCGAAGGTTTATCGGCCAATTTCCGTACCGGGACCGATTATTATAACGACCGTCGTAAAATAAAAGTAGCCTATGGTACCAATGGTACACCATTTGGTTCGTACGAGGAAGATGCCTATAGCGTAAACGAAACCAATACCGAAGCCCGCCTGCAATACACCAAAAAGCTCAGTAATGATTTCTCATTAGATGTATTGGGCGGTGGTAATATCAGCACCATAGTAAATGAGCAAAACGACCAGGTGGCACCCAAGTTGGCAGTCGCTGGTTTATATACGCTCAAAAATTCGCGCGATCCGCTGGTGTCATCAAATGACTACGGCAAGCTGAAAACGTATAGCTATTTTGCATCGGCACAATTGGGTTATAAAAATTACGCGTTTATTAACCTTACAGGCCGTAACGACTGGTCATCAACTTTGCCGGCGGCTAACTTGTCTTATTTCTACCCATCTGTAAATGGTAGCTTAATATTATCAGAGGCGCTGGATATTAAGAGCAACGTGCTTACCTATGCTAAATTAAGAGGTGGATGGTCAAAAGTGGGTAAGGCAACCACACCATACCAACTGATCAACGTTTATGATTTTACGGCTCCTTTTAACACAAATCCGCAACAAAACGCAAACAGTGTAGATCTGAACCCAAATCTGAAACCCGAAACCACAACATCTGCTGAGGCTGGCTTTGAATTAGGTTTTTTTCAGGACAGGGTACATTTGGATGTGAGCGTGTACAACACCAATAGTGTAAACCAGATCATAAAGGTTGATGTAAGTCCATCTACCGGTTACAGTCAAAAGCTGATCAATGGCGGTAAGATCAACAATAAAGGTTTAGAAGTTCAGCTGGGTTTAACCCCCATAAAATCAAAAGATTTCACCTGGGATATTACTACCAATTATTCCCTTAACCGGAGTAAGGTAGTTTCGCTTGATGCTGAAGGCCGTTTACAAAGTTACATCCTGGGTACCGATCGTACGGTGCAGGTACTGGCTGCTGTTGGTCAGCCGTATGGTACATTGTTTGGCAATGCATACACCCGTAACTCATCCGGGCAGATAGTTATTGGGGCTAATGGTACACCGGTTATTAACCCCACCAAACAATACCTGGGGAAATTTACACCAAATTGGCTGGGCAGTATCAATAACAGTTTTACCTATAAAGGCATTAACCTTGGTGTTTTGGTTGACGCTCGCTTTGGTGGTTCTATTTATTCAAATACCAACCGTACCGGTACTTACACTGGTGTGCTTGCATCAACATTGCCGGGACGTGGTGCCACAAATGGAGGTTTAAGTTATTACTATCCGGGTAATAATACTTCTGCAACGGCTGTGCAGGCAGGTAGCGCTCCTAATGGCGAAACTGTTTATCATGATGGGATGATATTTAAAGGCGTAAAGGTTGATGGAACTCCTAATACTACAATATTACCTGCCCAATCATACTACAAAGGGTTTACCAATGTTGATGAAGCATTTGTTTACGATGCATCCTATATTAAACTGCGCGAAGTAAAGTTGGGTTACACTTTTCCGTCCAAATGGGTTAAGGGTGTTGGGCTGCAATCAGCAACCTTTTCTATTGTAGGGCGTAACCTGTGGATCATCCATAAAAATGCACCTAATATCGATCCCGAAACAGCCTTCAACTCCGGCAATGGCCAGGGACTGGAAGATCTTACCCTGCCAACCGTGCGCAACATCGGTTTTAATATCAACCTTAAATTCTAATGATCATGAAACTTAAATATACAGCTATATTATTGTCAGGTGCACTTTTGCTATCCGTTGCATCCTGCAAAAAAGATTTGGTTGTGATCAACCAAAACCCTAATGCTGCGCAAACCGCGCAGCCCGATTACCTGTTTACTGCAGCTACCAAAGTTACTGCCGATACTTATTGGGGTACAGCCAATAACATGGATGCCAGCTTACTATTTGTGCAATATTGGGCCAAAATTCAGTATACCGATCCCGATAGGTATATATACAGTAACAGCGCTTTCCAGGAACTGTGGACGGTTGGTTATTCAAAAAGCATTGTTAACCTTAACCAGATCATTAAGCTGGGCGACGCACAGGGAAATACCAACTACAAAGGTGTGGCGCTGGTACTGCGTTCATGGGTATTTACTTTGTTAACGGATGCCTATGGTAATATCCCCTACAAACAGGCAGCCAGCATCGATCAATACCTTACCCCGGCCTATGACACGCAGAAGGATGTTTATTTTGCATTACTGGACGACTTGAAGGCCGCCCAAACAGCGCTTGATCCATCAGGTAAGGCCATTGCCGGTGATGTTATTTATGGTAACAATATTGCCCTCTGGAAAAAATTTGCCAACTCGCTGCGCCTGCGCATCGCCTTACGCATTGCCGATCGGGAGCCCGCAAAAGCCAAAGAGGTTTTGGCAGATATACAGGCCGAAGGGGGCGCCTACATTAGCGCCAATACCGAAACCGCGCAGTTTACTTATGTAGATTCGCCAAACCAGAACCCAATCAGCAATTTGTTTGATACCCGGGATGACTATCGCATCAGTAAAACTATTGTAGATAAATTGGTTGCGCTGAATGATCCCCGACTGAAGGTTTATGCCAGCCCAACCAAAGATGTCACGCCGCAAACCTACGTTGGTATACCTAATGGTTTACTGGTTGGCGATGCCAGTAACCTGGGCTTTGCCAAAACATCAAAACCGGGAACTTACTTTTTGGCGCCGCATGCCCCGGCGGTGATCATCAGCTATGCCGAAACCTTGTTTGACCAGGCCGAAGCTGTTGCACGTGGCTTTATTACCGGCGATGCAGCCGGTTTATACAAACAGGCGGTAACCGCCTCGCTAAAGCAATACAGCATTGCCGATGCGGATATTACTACTTACACAGCCCTGCCCGCCGTGCAATACGATGCCACCAACTACAAAAAATCAATAGGCGAACAAAAATGGATAGCACTTTTTGGCCAGGGTCTGGAAGCCTTTGCCGAGTGGCGCAGGCTTGATTATCCGCAATTACAGCCCGCTGTAGCCGGTACTTTGAGTGGCAAATTGCCATTAAGGTTTATTTATCCCGGTACCGAGCAATCATTAAACGGTACTAACTATAAAGCTGCGGTAGCCAGCCAGGGCGCCGATGTGCTTACCACTAAATTATGGTTTGATGTAAATTAAAAACAGGTAAGCGGCCATATTTAGGTAGATACCTTTTATGGTCGCTTTTTAAAAAGGCGGAGTGGCCGAGTGGCTTAGGCGGGGGTCTGCAAAACCCTTTACGGTGGTTCGAATCCATCCTCACGCCTCATTATTAAAATGCTAAAATATCATTCATCTGAAAAAGCAGCCCTTTAAGGTTGCGCCGCATGATTACGATTGAAAATTAATTGAGAATAGCAATTGATTTTTTAACTTAGTTTTCTGTTGAATCATGTGAAATGAAAATAGCTACCTACAATGTTAACGGCGTTAATGGACGCCTACCCGTGTTACTCCGCTGGCTGGCAGAAACCGCGCCGGATGTTGTTTGTCTGCAGGAACTCAAAGCACCCCAGGAAAAATTCCCCGAACTGGCGATCAATGATGCCGGTTATAAGGCCATTTGGCACGGACAAAAAAGCTGGAACGGCGTGGCGATCTTATCCCGTAATGGCGATATCCAGGAATCAAGGCGGGCATTGCCCGGCGACCCTGAAGACCTGCACAGCCGCTATATCGAGGCCATGGTGAATGGTGTGATGATCGGCTGCCTCTATCTGCCGAACGGAAACCCGGCACCGGGACCCAAGTTTGACTATAAGTTGCAATGGTTTGATCGCCTGGCTGCTCACGCCCTGGATCTGCTTAACCAGGAAATACCGGTAGTTTTATGCGGCGATTATAACGTGATGCCCACCGAGCAGGATGTTTATAAGCCCGAACGCTGGCTCGACGATGCCCTGTTCCGCCCCGAAACCCGTGCAGCTTTCCATAACCTGTTGACGCAGGGCTGGACCGATGCCATCCGGAAATTATATCCTACCGAAAAGATCTATACCTTTTATGATTATTTCCGTAATGCCTACGGGCGCGATGCGGGCCTGCGCATCGACCATTTCCTGCTCAGTCCAAAACTGAAAGACCGGCTTAAAGCCGCCGGTGTAGACCACCATGTGCGCGGCTGGGAAAAGACCAGCGATCATTGCCCGGTCTGGATCGAACTAACACCTTAACCCTATGCCCAACCTCTGCGGATATAAAGCGACAGGAAAAAGCCATAACGACGATACAGAATGATCTTTGCGCAAAAAAACATTTTGTCATCTTAACGCCATTATGTTTGTGTCTTTGAAATGTTTCAGGCACCTGCTCGTCTTAGCTATATATGAAGAAACGAATCCTTGCCATTGTACTGCTATGGCTGACAATTGATATTTACTTTTTTGCAGCAGTTGAAACGCTGACTCAAAACTCCTTTCTATACCTGGCCTACTGGCTATTTGATGCCTTATTGGCTGGTACTATCTTATACAGTGTGATGACCAGGAAAACCAAACTCGTGTCCTGGCTGATGGCGCTGATGCTGCTCTCTTTTGTACCCAAGCTGGTGGGTTCCATAGTTATGGTGCTCGAAGATTTCACCCGCGTGTTCCGGGGCTTTCCGCCGCGCAGTTATGGTGTAAGCGAGTTTGTGCTGATCTTAGCCGCGGTGCTTTTCGGGTTATTACTGTTTGGCATTACGCGTGGGCGCCATTATTATAAAGTTCGGCGGGAGACCCTTTATTTTGACGATTTGCCCGAAACCTTTGACGGTTTTACCATTACCCAGTTATCTGACATTCATTCCGGCAGTTTCAGTGATAGGCGAGGGGTACAAAAAGGACTTGACCTGGTTAACGCGCAAAATAGCGACCTGATCCTTTTTACCGGCGACCTGGTGAACAACGAGGCGGCCGAAATGGATCCCTGGATACCTGCCTTCGCCGAATTGGAAGCGCCCTATGGCAAATACTCTGTGCTTGGTAACCATGATTACGGCGATTACATAAAATGGGAAAATAAAGCAGCGCAACAAGCCAACCTGAACCGCCTGAAGCAGGTGCACCAGGAGATAGGGTTTCAATTATTGCTTAACGAGTCTATGCCAATTCAGAAAGATGATCAGTCTGTAGCGTTGATTGGTGTCGAAAACTGGGGAAAGGGTGGCTTTCATAAATATGGCGATCTCAAAAAGGCTACAGCCAACGTGCCCGACAATGCCTTCAAAATACTGATGTCGCATGACCCTTCGCACTGGGACGCGGTAACACTTGGCCATCACCAGCCAATACACCTTACGCTGGCAGGTCACACACATGGCATGCAGTTCGGCTTTGAATTATTCGGCTTTAAATGGAGCCCTATCAAATATATTTATAAACAATGGGCGGGCCTTTACCAAAAGAGCGGTCTTTACCTGTATGTTAACCGGGGCTTTGGGTTCCTCGGCCTTAAGGGGCGCGTGGGCATCTGGCCCGAAATAGCAGTACTCACTTTAAAACGTAAATCCTTAGTTTAGCGCGATGAGCCTGGTAACAGATCCTATGCTGCCCGCATCCTGCTTTGATTTTATGTGCATGCTGGCAGCTAACAATAACCGCGAGTGGTTTGCAACATATAAGGATGCTTATCAAAAGGAGCTCGGCCTGGTGGAACACTTTTGCGACGCCTTGTTGAACGACCTTCAAACACATGATGTTATCGAAACACCTACCGGCAGAAAAAGCATGCACCGCATCTACCGGGACAGCCGTTTTTCCAAAGATAAAACCCCGTTTAAAACCAACTGGAGCGGCGGTTTCCGGCGTGCCACCAAATACCGCCGTGGCGGTTATTATTACAACTTTGAGCCCGGTAACAGTTTTGTTTTGGGCGGTTTCAGGGGGCCAAACCCACAGGATTTAAAACGGATAAGGGATGATATTGCTTTTGATGCCAGGCCATTACGCAGCATCCTTGGCAGTGCTGCTTTTATCAATACATTTAGTAAGCTGGAGGGCGAACAAATAAAGACCAGCCCGAAGGGCTACGATCCGGCTCACGACGCTATCGATCTGCTGCGGTACAAACAATTTCTTATCGTCCGGCGGTTTTCAGATCAGGAAGTTTTAAATGAAAATTTCTTCCGGGAGGTATGTCAGGCATTCAGGAACATGCGCCCGTTTTTTGATTACATGAGCGATGTATTGACAATCGATGTGAATGGGGTATATGATTAAGGAGCAGCACTGCCTGTAAAATCAATTACAGTGAAATACCCTTATTGGTTTCTTTGCCTATCCTTTTGTCCCTGTGCGAGATAAGCTCACATACCCTGATCGCGGATGCCTCAAAATCATCGTCGTCTTCCCTGATCATCTGCCAGCCTGAATCATGCATTTCACCGTTGTCGAGCACAAAGCCGGCAATAGCCGGAATATCAAGTTTAAGACTTTCATGGTGTTCCTTCGTGGTGGCTATCCATATTCCATTAAAGTTCAGGTTTTTGCTAAGTTTGCGCAGGATAAGTACTATCTTTTTATCCAGGTAGATGTAGTACATTCCGAACGTTTGTTTAACAATAACATCACGCGGCAAATAATCCAGTATAAAATCGTAAGGAATAGTCCGTGCCATATGCTGTAAAGGTATGGCTTAATTAGAGAACGGACACCATTAGCGGGAATAGATCAGTAAAACCGCCCTTTCCTGCAAGTATTTCAACCCCTTTTTTCGCTTTCCTAACTTTAAGTTAGGAAGCTTAGCCTGGGTGGGTAAAACGATTAGACCGATCTCTAAAATATATATAGTAAATTCGTGTAAACAATGGCGTATGAAAATAGAATCTGTAATACCTGTTCTTTATTCCGATAATGTTTCGCGTAGTCTGACTTATTACACGGAGGTGTTGGGTTTTGAAGAAAAATGGACCTGGGATGATCCACCGACATTCGGTGGGGTGCTGACCGGTGATACTACCATTTTCTTTTGTAAAGGCAACCAGGGGCACCCTGGAACCTGGCTTTGCCTCAACGTGACTAATGTTGATGGATATTACGATGCCATTAAAGCAAAGGGCACCGTAATCCTGGCCGTTCCCGAAGACAAACCCTGGTTTATGCGGGAAATGCTGGTGAAAGATCCCGATGGACACATCCTGCGGATTGGTCACAATACGAGCTGTGATTGATGAGTTGATTATGCTGCAAAATCGCGTCGACCCGCAAGGGAATATAATTAAAACGAGCGCCCGCGGTGCCTGGTTGGGTAATCGCGGACAATTGCACGGTAGTGGTAAAACCATCCTGCGCCCCTTTAAACACCAGGCATGGATCATCTGCCTGCTGGAATTTAAGGGCAGGCACCGCGAGGTGATGTCGCCAAACCTTTGGACGGAATTATTCTTTCTGGATGAAGCTACAGCATTTGCGGCCGGACACAGGCCCTGCTTTGAATGTCGCCGCGATGACGCTAATCGCTTTAAATCGGCCTGGCTCAACGGCAATCCCAAATTTGGGTTTGATAGCAAAGTATCTATTACAAAAATAGACCAGGTTATGCACGAGGAGAGGATAGCGAAAAACGGCAATAAAGTAACATTTAAAACAACTATTGAGGACTTGCCCGATGGTACTTTTATTGAACTGGATGGCCAGCCTTATATTTTAGCTGATAACCACGTTTATCGATGGACACCTGCAGGCTATGACAAAAAGCAGCATTTGCCAAAAGCTACAGAAGTGACAGTGTTAACGCCCCAATCTACTGTTAACGCTTTCGGGGCCGGTTACAAGCCGCAAATTGCCATCAATTACTGAACTTTTTATTCCATCGTTCACCTAATTTCATAAATCTTTAACAAAATCCTGTAAAATTAAAACCTGTTGGCAGTGGTAATTTTGTGGTGTTGAAATATTAACACCAATGGAAACACAACAATTACGATGCTACATTTCCTGTTACCTGGATGGTATGCGTTTCCTGTGGATCAAGTGTTGAATTCATGATAGGCGCACAAAAAAGAGTAGAAAAGCAGAGGTAAGCCAAGCAATGCAATCAATGAAGATTGACTTCACTCTAAAATAATACGGCCTTTAAATATGCAACAGTCGATACGATCCTAATCTTTAACATTAACAATAATATCTATATGGAAACTTTCAAATTCAAAACAAATATACATTGTGGCGGTTGTGTTGTTGCCGTTACACCGGCTTTAAATAACCTGAAAGGGGTAAACAAGTGGGAAGTAGATACTGACAATCCTGATAAAATACTTTCCGTTCAATCCAATGACGGAATATCATCTGCAGAAATCATCGGCGCCTTAAAACAAAAAGGATACAATGCCGAGATGGTTTAACGTTAAAAGTCAGTATCCCCGGACGCCCGTGCTATCGATTTTTAATTGTAATGCGTTTTGCGTAATTTTATAATATAATTACAGAATTCTATAAACACCTTATTCTGTAAGCTGATAACTTTGTTATCCTATGAAAAAAACAGCAATTCTTAGTATGGCAGCATTTTACCTGTTACTTACAACAGGGATGTTTGTTTGTATTGTGCATTGCGCTGCCGAAATCATGACCGAAAAATCGCCCATGCAAATGGGGCATGCAAAGGCTAATGAGCATCAGCATAAAAAACACTGTACAGGCGGCGGTGATTGCGGCTGCTGTAAAAAACATGGCGAATATGTGATCAAGGAAAACCTGAAACCAGGATTTGATTACCAGTTTTCGCAGATAGCTGTTTTAGTTAATTACCCAATTTTGACCGGGTGGGGAATGCATAAACCGATGGTAAGCTATTACTCCTGGACAGACAGCAAAGCACCGCCGGGGAAATCTGGAAAAGCGCTTTCCATTCAATTACGCTCTCTTCAGATCTGATCAGGCTTAACCGCACCCATTGCGGACAGGACACCTATTGTCTTTGATTTACTATATAGCCTGAATAAAAACATGACATTACATATTAAAAATATGGTTTGCGACCGTTGTATTATGGTTGTTCAACAACAGCTCGTAAACTTAAAACTGGAAGTTAGCAGTATAAGCCTGGGTGTGGTAACCATAAATCCTGAGCCGGACGAAAGTAAACTTGCGGAAATTGCATCGGCCCTAAAGTTGCTTGGTTTTGAATTGATTGACAGTGAAAAAGATAAGCTGATTGAACTAATAAAGAACATCATCATCCGGGAGGTGCATTATTCAAACCTCGCCGAAAGTAATATTAATTTTTCAAGCTTGCTTGCCGGTAAATTAAACAGGGACTACGCCTATTTAAGCCGCCGGTTCTCGGAACATGAAGATACTACGATTGAAAAATATATTATTCAGCAAAAGGTAGAAAAGGTAAAAGAGCTGTTGCAATATGGAGCGTTAAACCTGAATGAAATTGCCTGGCAAATGGGCTATAGCAGCAGCGCACATTTATCTGCGCAGTTTAAAAGTATTACCGGCATTACACCCAGCCAATTCAAATCCACAACAATCAATAGCCGCAAACCGATCGATAAATTATAGAATTAAATTCAAAAACATTTAAAATCATACATCATGAAAACCGTAAAAACATTGCTATTAGCCTTAACTTTAATAATAGCCTCTACACAGGCAAAAGCCCAGGAGCTTACCGGGGGCAATGCCATAAATAATGTGGTAACCGCTTACCTGAGTGTTAAAAATGCACTTGTATCAGACAATAATACCGTTACCCAAAGCAAAGCAAAAGATTTACTGGCAGCCATCACCGCTGTGCCAATGGGGAAACTAACCCCCGATCAGCATAAACTCTGGATGACGTATATGGAAAAACTACAGTTCGACAGCAGGCACATCAGCGAAAGTGCGGCTTTGGATCACCAGCGCGAACATTTCAGCAGCCTGTCTAAAAATCTTTATGAAGTTGTTAAAGGATTAAAATTAAACAGCACGGTAATTTATGAGCAGTACTGCCCCATGAAAAAGGCTACCTGGTTAAGTGAAACCGCTGCCATCAAAAACCCTTATTACGGCAAGCAAATGCTTACCTGCGGAAAAATCACAGAAACACTTCCTGCGGTAACCAAATAGTTAACTAAATGCTGCCGGAGACGATCCGGCAGCTTATTTTATCATGAAAATATACATTCTATTTATACTTAATCTTTTCCTTCCCGGATTGGCCTATGCACAGCATGGCGGCATGAAAATGAATGAGAAAGCAATGCGCGAACCATTTTATACTAAGATTGGAAAACGGGAGATTTATCATTTATATATAGCAGATACAACAGTTAACTATACAGGAAAACCAAGGCCGGCTATGGCTATTAACGGCAGCATACCTGCTCCGGCATTAGAATTTACAGAGGGCGATACCGCCGAGATCTATGTGCACAATGAAATGATGATGGAAACCTCGATTCACTGGCATGGGCTGATATTGCCTAACCGCTATGATGGTGTTTCTTACCTTACAACAGCGCCTGTTAAACCTGGTGAAACCCACTTTTATAAATTCCCGCTGGTGCAGCATGGTACTTACTGGTATCACTCACATACCATGACCCAGCAGCAAAGCGGGATGTACGGCGCTTTTATAATTCGCCCCAAACAACAAGTTACGCAAAAGGAATATACTTTACTGCTTAGCGACTGGACGAACGAAAACCCCGATCAGGTGGAACGATCATTACATAACCAAACAGATTGGTATGCCATACGTAAAGGCAGCACGCAAAATTATGCGGAAGCAATTGCCGAAGGTCACTTCAAAACAAAACTAACCAATGAGTGGAAGAGAATGGTTGCCATGGATGTAAGCGATGTTTACTACGATCGCTTTTTTAGTAATGGAAAGCCGATAAGTCAGGCTCCTCAGTTTAAAAAAGGTGACCAGGTAAAGCTACATATTGTAAATGGCAGCTCATCCACTTATTTCTGGTTAAAATATGCGGGTGGCAAAATCACTGTTGTGGCCAATGACGGTGAAGACGTTCAGCCGGTACAGGCAGACAGGCTGATTATAGCAGTTGCCGAAACATACGATGTGGTAGTTACCATACCCAAAGATGGCAGCTATGAATTTTTAGCTACCGCCGAAGACAGGACCCGGTCTACCTCCTTATGGTTAGGCAGCGGCCCCCAGGTGAAAGCAAAACCCTTGCCCAGGCTTAAATATTTTGAGGGGATGAAGATGATGAACGATATGATGGGTATGGACGGCAACATGAAAATGATGGACGGTATGGTAATGACCAACCAGGTGATGGATATGAACACCGTTATGTACCCGGAAATAAATGGCGATGATACCATGAAAAAAGATACCGCTGCGGGCGATAAAAAAATGGAAGATATGCCTGGCATGGATATGGGAAATAATGCCGACCTGGTAACCCTTAATTACGGCATGTTAAAAGCCGTTAAACCTACCAAACTCCCGGTGGCCCCCTTGAAATTATTGCGTTTTAACCTTACCGGCAATATGAACCGTTATGTTTGGACCATCAATAACAAAACAGTTTCGGAAGCCGATAAGATCCTGATTAAAAAGGGCGAAAACGTACGGATCATTATGTACAACAATACCATGATGCGCCACCCCATGCATTTGCACGGCCATTATTTTAGGGTGTTGAACGGGCAGGGTGACTATGCGCCTTTAAAAAATACGTTGGATATTATGCCGATGGAAACGGACACTATTGAATTTGCCCCTATAGAAAGTGGCGACTGGTTTTTCCACTGCCACATTCTTTACCATATGATGAGCGGTATGGGCCGTATATTCAGCTATGAAAATTCGCCGCCAAACCCCGAGCTTCCCGATCCTGCCAATTCCATAAAAAAGGTTTACGCTGATGACCGGCGATTTTTCGCGATGGCCAAAGTTGGTTTGGAAAGCAATGGCAGCGATGGAAATTTAAGTTTTGCAAATACCCGCTGGAAATTATCCACCATGTGGCACCTGGGAATAAACGGCACAAAGGGCTATGAAAGTGAAACCATGGTTGGCCGCTATTTTGGGCAAATGCAATGGCTGTACGGTTATGCCGGTTTTGATTATCATTATAAAAAGACCAATGAGCAGGAAAAGAACCTGTTTGGCCAGGTGAGTAATAAAAATAACAGGAAAACTGTAGTTGCGGGTTTGGCCTATACTTTGCCAATGCTGTTTGTTGCCGATGCAAGAGTTGATGGTAATGGCAAATTCAGGTTCCAGTTAGGTCGGGAAGATATACCGGTAGCCAGCCGTTTAAGGCTTACGCTTATGGGTAATACCGATAAAGAATACACGGCAGGTTTAAGGTATATCGTTACTAAATATTTTTCAGTGTCGGGCCATTATGATAGTGATATGGGGCCGGGCGGAGGTTTGACCCTGACTTATTAATTGCGTTATCAGGAATATCAAAAATCGAAAAAAATGGAGCACCAAAGCGAAAGACGTATGGATATGGATCAAATGGACCACAAGCATATGCATCATGCAACCAATCCTTCCATGAGTATGGCCGGCCATGATCATCATGCCATGATGATTGCTGATTTCAAAAAACGGTTTTATGTAGTGCTATTTCTTACTATCCCCGTCATGTTGCTTTCTGCAATGATTCAGCAATGGCTGCAGCTGAACATCCGGTTTGCCGGTTCTGGTTACGTGCTTTTTGCCCTGTCAACCATCGTTTTTATTTACGGAGGCTGGCCTTTTTTAACCGGATGGTTCAGCGAGCTCCGCGCAAAGAATCCCGGTATGATGACGCTGATTGGTTTTGCCATTAGTGTGGCCTATGGGTACAGCGCAGCTACAGTATTTGGTTTAAAGGGAATGGATTTTTTTTGGGAACTGACAACACTGATCCTGATTATGCTGTTAGGCCACTGGATTGAAATGCGGTCTGTGGCGGGGGCCTCCCGGGAACTGGAATTACTGGTGCAGTTAATGCCCGCGGAAGCTCACCTGACTAAAGGAGATGTTACCGAAGATGTGAGAACGGACAGCTTAAAAGAGAATGATGTTATTTTAGTTAAACCGGGTGAGAAGATAGCGGCCGATGGCATGATTGAAGATGGCGAAAGTTATTTGAATGAATCCATGCTGACCGGAGAATCGACGCCTGTACGGAAAACTAAGGGGCAGGAAGTAATTGCAGGATCGGTAAATGGTAATGGGGCCTTAAAAATAAAGGTGACACACAGCGGAGAAGATTCCTATTTGTCAAAGGTGATCACACTTGTTAAAAACGCTCAGGATGCTAAATCCAATACACAATTACTGGCCGATAAGGCTGCCCGATGGCTAACTATTATTGCCCTGCTTGCTGGTATTGGCACTTTTGTTTTTTGGCTGGCAGACGGAAAAGAGTTGGCTTTTGCCATGGAAAGGATGGTAACCGTTATTGTTATTTGCTGCCCTCATGCTTTAGGGTTGGCTGTCCCGCTGGTAGTTGCCAAATCCACTTCGTTATCCGCACAGCATGGCCTTTTGATCAAAAATCGTACAGCTTTTGAAAATTCGCGCAAAATCACAACAATTGTATTTGATAAAACCGGTACGCTTACTTTCGGCAAATTTGAAGTATCAAAAGTAGTGTCATTAAATAAAAAGCTGAACGAAAAGGATATTATTCGGTTGGCCTCTGCATTGGAACAAAAATCAGAACATCCCATTGCCACGGGCATCCTGAAAAAGGGAAAAGATTGGTCTGTGAGTATACCGGCGGCCGAAAACTTTAACGCCATTACCGGCCAGGGTGTAGAAGCTACGGTAGAGGGCAGCAAAATAATGGTGGTTAGTCCGGGTTATTTAAAAGAAAACAGCATTCAAATTCCGGCTGGTTTTAATTCGGATGATACAGAGACAGTAATATTTTTGATGGTTGATAAGTCATTGACAGGATATATTGCTTTGTCGGATAAAATCCGGCCCGAGTCTAAAGCAGCCATTCAAACACTAAGAGAAGAAGGTATCAAATCCATATTACTTACAGGAGATAACAGTAAAGTAGCGGGCAGTGTAAGTAATACTTTGGGTATGGATAGCTTCATTGCCGAAGTATTGCCACATCAAAAATTAGAGAAGATAAAAGAGCTTCAAAGTAAAGGTGAGTTTGTAGCTATGACTGGCGACGGTGTAAATGATGCACCTGCATTGGCACAGGCTGATATTGGTATCGCAGTAGGTTCTGGGAGTGATATTGCCGCAGAAACCGCAGGTATTGTTTTGGTGAACAGCAATCCAAAGGATATAGTGAGTTTGATACTTTTTGGCAAAGCAACCTACCGCAAGATGATACAAAACCTGGTATGGGCAACCGGTTATAATGTTATAGCTTTGCCTTTAGCTGCAGGTGTATTATATAACCAGGGGATTGTATTGAGCCCTGCATTGGGTGCTGCTTTAATGACCGTAAGTACCGTAGTTGTTGCCATTAATGCAAGCTTACTAAAAGTAAAATCATCTACCCATAATTAAACGGATTATTATAAAGATCATTCACAGCAATTAAAATTCCTTATCACCAATTTCACTGGTTGGCAGTTTTAATTTGCTGGTGAACTTGTTTAAATTAAAACTGAGATTTATCAGGAACACATCTGTTTCATAAATATAATTTGTAGATGTATAAAAGTTGGGCCCGGAGGTAGTAATACGTTGTTTACTGGCTCCCAACATCCCTAAATTTATGTTTTGCCACTGCAATGAAGCTGATAGACGACCGTTAATAAAAGTTTTTTTAACCGAAGTGCTTGGTACAAAAAACTGCGAGTCTTCTCCCTGGGCAGTTGGACGCCTGGACAGGTAATTTACATTTCCCTGTAAGCTTAAAGTATGGCTTAGCTGAAAGCTGGTGTTGGCATTGATGGTATAAGCCCAGTTCTTGTTGGCTATGATAGTAGGCATACCCAAAATTTGTATGTTGCCATTAATTTTATAATTATAAATATTGGCGCCAATATAAAGGCTCCACCATTTAGCGGGTTGTAAATTTGTACCGGCCTCCAGGCCAAATAAACGTGCATTGCCCGCGTTGGTATACACCCGGTTAAGTATAGTATCGGCATAAACACTGTTTAGCCGCTGAATAGGGTTTTTAATGTGCTGATAGTAGAGCGTGGTAAAAAACGAACCTTTGGTAAAGTTCCTGATCAGCCCCAGCTCGGCGAGGTCAATAAATTCAGGCAGCAGGTCGGGATCGCCCTCTTCCAATGTTTCTGAATGTTCGCGTTCGGGAATAGGGTTTAGTTCTGAGTTTGTTGTACGGTTAATACGTTTACTATAGCCTGCTTTTATTTTCCAGCTATCGGTGAGGCTATACAACAAACTTGCCGAAGGAAAAAAATTTGACAGGTTAAGCCGGTGAACATTAGCATCGTAGGAAAGCGCGACCGAGCGTGTAGCGTATTCGTAACGTAAGCCACCGTTGTATTCAAGTTTTTGTATTTTCCCCGAATATTGTGTGTAAAAAGCATTAATTTCATTCTCCGCATGAAGGCTTCCCTGGAAACGTGCTGCATCCGGCTGAGAGGTAGCAGGTGTAACCAGGTAATCAAACTGGCCGTCCTGTGTGTCATATCTTAACTGGTACCCGCTCTCCAATTTCCCTGTACCAATGTTAGCCCCGTAATCAAGCTTAAAACGATAACCACTGATTGGCCTTTTGTAGGGATTGTACACATATTGTATAGTATCGGTTGTATTGGGATACTTTAAATTCCTGTTTTTGGTATTGCCAAACAAATTGGCGTGCTCATAAATAATGCCGGCCGTAAGGGTTGACTTATTGTTGAAGTTATGGGTATAATCAAAATTTGCCAAGGCAAAATCACCTTCCTTTGTCTGCAGGTTTGAGTTGTAATAGGTGGTGCTTTTTATTAGCGCATTGTTATTGAGGTTTGATGTGGTATTGTTGTATAAAAGGTCGGCCCGGCGGGCCTGGTATCGTTTGCCTATCAGCAATCCGCCAGAAAGCACGTTGTTTTTATCAGCAGTGTAACTTATGGTAGCACGGCCTGCATAATTATACTTTATAAAACTTCGTTCTCCGTTTGATGGAAACCTGGTAATGGTATTGTTAACAAAGTTTTTTGTATATGCATCACCTTCGCGATAACCGGCATTATCGTTCCGGTTATAATTCCCGCCAACAGAAATAGCCCATTTATCCCTTTTGTAATTAAAGGTAAGGTCGCCTCCAAACCTCAGCGGCTTTTCTTTGTTGCCGTAATCGGTTGTGCTGGGTAAGCCGCCCTGAACATTAGCTGCAATGGTTAAGCCATCGTTTGCACCTTTCTTAGTAATGATATTGACGATACCACCCCTGCCGTCCGGATCATATTTAGCAGACGGGGCGGTAATTAGTTCGATGTTGGCTATAACATTGGCCGGCAATTGCGATAAAACGGTTTGGGCATCGGTTAGCACAGGCTTGCCATTTACCAATACCATAAATGCCGTTGAGCCGCGAACGCTGATCTCTCCCTCGCCGTTTACTGCAACAGCGGGTAGATTTTTTAGCACATCAATAGCCGAGCCGCCCCTGGCCGATTCAAATTGTCCCGCATTGTAACTTTGTTTATCAATTTTGTTTGCGGCATTGGTAGCCTGCCCCGAAACCTTTACTTCGCTCAGCATTTTATTGCCCGGGCTCAGTAGCACCTGGCCTAAATCCAATTGCTGCCCATTTGCAACAGATACAGGCTTGATGTATTTAGTTGTGTAGCCAATGAAAACGACTTTAAGCCGATAAGTGCCCGCAGGAATATTAGCCAGTTGAAATTCGCCATTGCCTTTGGTAACCGTTCCGGCCACGAGGGATGAATCTGAGAGTTTAAATAAGGCTGCACTTGCATATTCTACCGGCAATTTACTTTGACCATCGGTTACATGACCTTTGATAGAGGCGACCTGGGCAAACAGGTTAAGTTTTAGAAAAAGAAGCGTAAGAAAAATAAATGCAGATCTATTCATAACAGCCCTAAGGTAAACTGCAATAATAAAAATATTTAACCCTGTGCTACGGTAGTTTGCTCATCATTCAAGGTATAATTAGTGCTTTTATTAGCGCTGATTAGTGCAAGTTCCCGGTATTGGCCAGGGGTTAGGTTAGTGTTTGCTTTAAAAAATTTAACAAAGTGAGATGTATCGGCAAACTGCAGATAAAGAGCAATTTCTTTGATTGACTGGCCTGTAACTGCCAGCAAGGTTTTTGACTCCAACAGGATGCGTTCGTTAATGATCGCAGATGGAGTTTTACCGCTGATTTGCTTGCAGATTAAATTCAGTTGCGCAGTTGAGATATTTAAAAGGCCGGCATAATCCTGTACCTTATTTACCCGTTCGTAATTTTCATTGATCAGGTTTTTAAACTGGTAATAAACTGCCTGGAAAGGTTTTTCACTTACAGGAGATGAGTAAGAGGAGATCTTAAGCAGAATGAGATGCAAATAGGCTTTCAACAGTTTTAAGTTTGTTGTATCCTGATTATAATCGCCGCAAAAGGTATCTGTTAATTGAAAAAAGCCAACGGGATCTGATACGGTGATGCATGTATTCAGCTGGTAAATAATGGCCAAATCCTCTTTGCTTAATAGTTCCTCCCTGAAAAGTATCACATATCCTTTAGGTATTTGCGAAAAATTCCAGCAATGCGTTTGACCTGGCTTTAAGAAATAAACAGTCGGCGGTAAAACATCAAAAGTCTGATCGTCAATCACGTGATACCCGGCCCCCCGGCTCAATATAATTAACTCAAAATAACTGGCATGCTTATGCGGAACTGTCGGCTTGATCACTTCCTTAAACACACTGATCTTTAAAACCTGGTCGGCTTTTATTTTGGATTTAACTGGGATGCCGTTCATAATTGTAACGAAGGTAACAATTGTGTTTTTTAATCATCTGATTTCAAAAAATCACCAACAATAATCAACAGCTTTATCACTTTATTGGATAAAGAGTTATTTGCCATCCCTCTTCGCTCTGTATAGTCTGTGAATAAATCTTTAGAAATGACAAAGATTGGAGCAAGCTTTGAGCCTTCGGCCTTAAGCTTTAAGCTTTTTTCTCTTGCTCTTTTTTGCTGTTTTATTAAACTGTAAAGCCAATGCTATCCAATGTTCAAACTTTTTGCCGGCATGCAGGTCATCCCCGTCTACCCAAACAAAATCCTTCATTACGCGGCTGCCGTGTATCATCTGGCGGCAATCGCCGGTTTCTAATTCAATTGCAGCCTGATCCTGGCCGATACGACAAAGCAGGCCATTATCGCGGATACAGATACACATTTTATCATCAACCATAAAGCATAAACCCTGGAACATTTTTACTTCCTCAACCACCGGTTGATGGATCAGGGCTTCGCGTACCCGGTTAACCAATTGTTCGTTATAAGCCATATTGATATAATTGAATATATAAAAATAGGAAACTGAATTTTAAAACAATTGTTCAATGTCTTTATTGATCCTGCTTTTTTCGCTGCCGGTTTTGGCAAGTTTTAGTGCAGTTTGCAAATGGTTTATGGCAATTTGTTTGTCCACATCTTTATAGAGGTGCCCCAATAAAACATGATATAGATGGTTATCGGTAAGCGTTAGCTTTTCGGCTTCAATTATTGCTTCCTGTTTGCCACGGGATTTATATAAGGCATAGGTGCGGTTGAGCGCAGCGGCAGGTGAGTAGGCAATTTGCAGCAGGCGGTTGTACAGCTGTAAAATACTTTCCCATTTTTCGGTAGTATCATCCTTAATGGTGTGCCAGTAAGCTATCGCAGCTTCAAGGTGGTATTTTTTTATTTGATTACCCATGGATGCCAGGTTGAGATAGTGTTTCCCTTTTTCAATTAGTTCTTCGTTCCAAAGATTGGTATCCTGGTCATCATAACGGATCATTTCACCATGCTCATCAGTACGCGCATCAAAGCGCGAGGAGTGGAGACACATCAACGCCATCAGGGCATTGGTTTCGGGCAGGTTGGTAGTCTGGTTTTCTATGAGCAGGTAGTTAAGGCGCATGGCCTCTAAACAAAGATCCCTGCGCAGTGTTGTATCCTGGCTGGTAGAATAGTAGCCTTCATTAAACAACAAATATAGGGTAGTTAAAACTGTTTGCAGCCTTGCATTGATCTCGGCTGCCGCAGGAAACTCAATTTTAACCTTCTGCTCCCGCAGTTTTTCCTTCGCCCTGAATAAGCGCTTGTTGACAGTTGTTTTGTTTGATAAAAAGGCATCGGCAATTTCATCAATCCCAAACCCGCAAAGGATGCGCAACGCCAGGCTAATTTGTGCTTCGGCAGACAAAACAGGCTGGCAAATGGCAAACATCAGCTGCAACTGGCTGTCCCTGATATGCTCTTCAGACAGATCAATTTCAAATTCCGTATAATCCTGGTGTGCAAATTGAAGTATAGGAGCAACCTTTTGGTCAAAAATCCTGTTCCGCTTTAAGTGATCCTTTGCCCTGTTGCGGGCTACCGCGTAAAGCCAGCCTACCGGGTTATCTGGCAAGCCTTTAAGCCCCCAGGTTTCGGCGGCGCTCAAAAAAGTTTCACTGGCTATATCCTCGGCAATTTCGGGGTATTCGAAACCAAAATGCTTATACAGTACCGATACTATTTTGCGGTATTCGGTACGGAATAAATGAGGTAATAGTTCAGTTTTGTTCATTACAGGTAAAAAATGCCACCTCCGGCAGCCGGAGGTGGCCAAAATTATTTACATTTCCATCGGTACAATCTGGCGTACTTCTACATTGCCGCCAACGCGCAGGATTGGGCAGCCTTTAGATATTTCTGTAGCATCCTCCAATGAATCGGCTTTGATGATAGAATAGCCACCTATCAATTCCTTAATTTCAACATAAGGGCCATTGGTAACCACCTCGCCGGGCCTCACCACAGAGCCGGTATCACCATACAGGCGGTTTCCATTGGTAACCAGTTTGTTTTGCGCGGCAATGCTGCCCAACCAGTCCATCCATAATTTCATGGTGCTTTGCATTTGCTCTGGCGATGGCTTTTCTGCGCCAGGTGCTTCAACTTGTCTGAAGATCAATAAGAATTCGTTCATGATGTTTTAAATTTAATGATTAAAGCCATAAGACGATTGGTTTTTGGGAAATAGGACAATGCCCGTAAAAAATATTAAACATGGCAATTGCCGGTTCAAGATACATCAAATTTGCAATTGATAAATCTTTTGATTTAAATGTAGCATTTTACAATAGCCTGTATCTAAAAAGGCATAAAGCAACAAAGCATGTCGTTCGAGGAGATCTATCATACTTACTATAACAAGATATTCCGCGTATGCATGGGGTACATGAATGATCATGACCGGGCCCGGGATGTTACACAGGAAACTTTTATTACAGTGTGGCAAAAGCTGGGGCAGTTTCGTAACCAATCGGCCATCGGCACCTGGATCTTCCGGATCGCATCAAATCATTGCCTGCGTCAGCTGGAAAAACAAAATCGCATGCCTCCGGGCGAAATGCCTTTTGAGCTGGAAGATAAACCACCTCCCGATACCGAAAGCCAGGTGAAGCTGCTGTACAAATACATAGCCGAACTGCCCGAGATCGACCGCATCATTATCTCCCTTGAGCTTGAAGATATCAAACAAACCGAGATAGCCAGTATTACAGGTCTTTCCGAAACCAATATCAGGGTAAAAGTTTACCGAATTAAAGAAAAACTCGCACAAAAATTCAAAAAGTATGAGCAGCAATATTGATTTTAAAGCGCTTTGGCATCAACAGCCTGACGCCGGAAAACCCGATATAAACACGGTGATTAATAAAGCAATGGATTTGAAGCGTAAAACCAGGAATAAATTAATATGGGCTAACCTTACGTTAACCATAATTGGTATTATCGTAATTATAATTGGTGTTAAGTTAGATACCCTTGTACTTACCACCACAGCAGGAATTATCCTGATCATTTTTTCTATAGCTTCTTTTATTTTAGTAAGTAGCGGTTTGTACCTCAATCTGTTTAAAAGTCACCCGGAGGCTGATACATTTACCTACCTGGCCGAATTGGTTGCTATACAAAAGAAACAGTATTTCATTCATACCAGAGTGTTAAATCTGTATTTTTTGTTTTTGGGCCTGGGTCTGTTATTATATATGATAGAATCTGTAAAAAAATTGAGTGTTTTATGGGGCAGCGTGGCTTACATATGCCCGGTTGTGTGCCTGGCATTAGTTTATTTTTATATAACCCCCCGGGAGTTTAAAATGCAGCAAGCCGAAATGAACGCTACCATTCAGAAGCTGCAGGCTATAAATGACCAATTGGCATTATTAAAAGAACGAGAGTAAGCCTTTAATTATTAAAGCTGGTGTTGAATTAAGCTTTGGTTTGAAACAAATTCAATAGCTTTACATCTAAATACCATGGAAGGTCAAAAAATAACTCAGGCAATAGCAACTTTATTTAAAGCAATAGATGATCGTGACTGGCTGTTGGGGCTAAGTGTATTGGCAAAAGAAACTTTTCTGGATTATTCGTCAATGAACAATACAGAACCATCTGTGCATAACCATGAACAGGTAATTGATGCATGGGAATCTTTTTTACCCGGATTTGATAGAACCCAACACCAGCTTTCGGAATTTAAGGTACAGCTGCACGGTCATGAGGCCGATGTGTTTTATGTTGGCAAAGCAGATCATTTTATTGGCGAAGAGATTTGGACAACAATTGGCAACTACAACACCCGGCTGGAGAAACAAAAGGGTACATGGTTAATAACTTACCATAAACTAACCTACGATAGGCAAAGCGGTAATACCAGCCTGCCAAAGCTGGCTCATCAAAAAATAACCGCAATGCGTAATAAGCAGTAAGCTGCTGTTTGAATTTTGTAAGTTTTGGTTTGATATTGATAACCTCCCGGTCTTATTGCCAGTTTAAATTTGTATCAACAAAAACAAAAAACCTATGGAATACAGAAATTTAGGGAACACGGGAGAAAAATTATCGGCTATTGGCTTAGGCTGTATGGGGATGAGTTTCGCTTACGGTCCTGTTGATAATGAGGAATCATTAGCCACACTTAACCTTGCGCTCGATCTGGGTATAAACTTTTGGGATACTGCAGATATGTATGCCAATGGCAAAAACGAAGAGTTGATTGCCAAAGTACTTAAGCAAAACCGCGATAAGGTATTTATAGCCACCAAATTTGGTTTCAGGTACAGGGATGTCAATGCGCCGTATTCGGGCAGCGGGAGTTCAAATGTGTATTTCGACGGATCGCCGGCTTATATTAAAACCGCGGTTGAAAAAAGCCTGAAACGTTTAGATATAGATACCATCGACCTGTACTACGCTCACCGCATTGACCCCAACATACCCGTTGAGGATATGGTAGGGGCGATGGCCGAACTGGTGAAGGAAGGTAAAGTACGTTACCTTGGCTTATCAGAAGCTTCGGCAGCCAGTATCCGTAAGGCCCACGCTGTTCATCCTATTGCCGCGCTGCAAAGTGAATACTCATTGCTGAGCCGCGATGTGGAGAACGAAATATTGCCTGTACTGCGGGAGTTGAACATATCATTAGTGCCATACAGTCCGCTGGCCCGTGGTTTGGTTACCAACACCGTGAGCAAGGATGATTTGGCTGCTGACGATTTCCGCCGGACGCTGCCGCGTTTCAGTGACGATAACTGGGATAACAACCAAAAGCTTGCCGATGCTTTTGCCGATATGGCGCAGCAAAAGAATGTTACACCAGCCCAACTTGCTTTAGCCTGGGTATTGGCGCAGGGCGATGATATAATCCCCATCCCCGGCACCAAAAAACGCAAGTACCTGCAGGAAAATGCCGGAGCAGTTGATGTTAATTTATCGGCTGCCGATCTGCTGGAGATAGGCGACCTATTAAAAAAATATCCTGATACAGGTCAGCGCTATACCGAGGCATCTTTGAAAATGACCAACCTTTAGTTTACCGCGTTTTATCGAATATCAGCCAATGAAAGATCATCATTATAAAGCCAACATCAGCTGGACGGGTAACACGGGGGTGGGAACAAAGGATTATCGTTCTTATGAACGCAGTCACACTATCAGCATTGAGGGTAAGCAGGATATTTTAGGTTCGTCGGATCCGGCATTCAGGGGAGATAAGTCCTGCTATAGCCCGGAGGACATGTTGCTTTCATCCATATCTGCGTGTCATATGCTGTGGTACCTGCACCTTTGCACCACGGCTGGTGTTGTTGTAACTGCTTATGAAGATAACGCAGAAGGTACCATGGTTGAAACAAGCGATGGCGGCGGCTATTTTACCGAGGTGGTGTTAAGTCCATTGATAACACTAAAGGATGCAGCCATGCAGGCTAAAGCTGATGAGCTGCATCATGAAGCCAATAAGCTGTGCTTTATTGCGAATTCTGTTAAATTTCAGATAATACACGAAGCACAGTACCGGGTTGTGGGTTAATTTTTCCAATTTTTCATCTAAAAGTATACAGGATTTAACTCGCGGTTCAAATGCAACACCCTGATTTGTTCTTGACGTAGGTTGACCAAATGAAAGACATCCCCGTACATCAGCTAAAAGAACGTGTCACATCGCGACTGGAGATTGAGCGTTTCCCGGAAGGTGATATGCCTAAAGAGGATGAACCGCTTAGTACCCATGGTGACGATCATTATATATTTTTTGTTATGGGGGGCAGCATCGCTGATGATTGATTTTTATGAGATTGAGTTAACAGGGGTATGCTTCGGACCAGATTAAGGTGCGGTTTTTTGGCGATTAAGCCTTTTGAATACATCGGCTAATATTTTCACAGCTTCCTCCAGTTCTTTGGGGTTGAGTGATGCGAAACCCAGCCTCACGTATTGGTGATTCTGACTGTTATCATAAAAATAATCCTTACCATTATTGACGGTAAGCCCCATGGCAGCGGCTTTTTCGGCAACATCTGCAGGTTTAATGTCATCAGGGTATTTTACCCAAACCGCAAACCCCCCATCCGGTATCCTGAAACTTAGCTGATCGCCAAGGTATTCTTTTAATAAAGCGCAAAGGATATCCCGCCTTTCATGGTATAATTTATTTGCCTTTTTAAGGTGCCTTGTTATATCCCCATTTTTCAAAAGGTTGGCTATGCCCTCCTCCAGTAAGTGTTCGCCTTGCCTGTCAATCAGTTTACGTAGGCGGGTAGCCTGCACAACCAGGTTTTGTGGCGCTATCATAAATCCTATTCTTATGCCAGGCGCTATGGTTTTGCAAAATGAACCCACATAAACTACGCTACCATAATAATCGGCACTTGCTAACGGTAATATGGGGCTGCTGGCATAATGAAAATCATAATCGTAATCGTCCTCAATAATGGCAAAGCGGTATTTGCGGGCCAGATCAAGCAGGCGGATACGCCGGTCGGCACTTAAAGTTACCGTAGTAGGGCGGTGGTGGTGAGGGATCACATATACCAGTTTTACCTTTTTCTTCCGACAGATGTCCTCAACTACATCCAAATCAATACCATGCTCATCTACAGGCGCTAATAATAATTTGGCGCCTGTTTGCTCAAATACTTCATTGGCGCCAGGGTACCCGGGATCGGCAGCAATTACCACATCATTTTTACTCAACAGGATCTGGGCGGCCAGGTAAATAGCCATCTGCGCACCTTTGGTAACCAAAATATCCGCTGACGTAACTTGTAAGCCCCGCGTTTCGCCGAGGAAACGGGCCAGTTCGGTGCGTAGGTTTACCGAACCCTGCTCCGGACCGTAAGTTAAATACTTTTGAGTGAATTGATAATTGGCAAAGCGTCTGTATTCTCTCACCAGTAATTCAACCGGCGCCATCCTTGTATCCGGGAAACCATCATCAAATACAAGGGGGCGATATTTATTCTCCACAAACAGATCAGGATAGGGAACCTTCTCATCCACTTCAAAAAAGGTTTTATCGGGATAAGTGTTTTTCTTCAGCGCCTGATTGATAGGTCGTGGTGATACAACAGGCAGGTTCCCGGCTACAAAAATGCCTTTCCGCGGGTAAACGTCCACCCAGCTTTGGGCATATAATTCGTTGTAAGCGGCCACTACGGTTTTGCGGTGAACCTTTAGCGCAGCTGCAAGCAATCGGCTGCTTGGCAGGGCAGACGCCGGCTTTAAGGCGCCCTGCCTGATGTGGCTTATAATGCTGTTGGTTATCTGCAGGTAAACGGGTACCTGCGCATCCTTATCTATGTGTATTAACCCGGCTGTAAACAACATGTTGGACTACCTTGTTTGTGTTTTCTGGACTATAAAGGTAGGCCAATAGATGTGTAATTTTATATCAGCAAATAAAAAAATATGCAGCTCATTAAAAACTATTCATTCCCATCCATCGCTTTGCGAGGTACCCTGGCAACCAGTTACCTATGGGAAGTAGCCGATCGCCTGGGTTTTTTTGGTGCCCACGGGCAACCCCACGTAGGCTGGGGCGACTGGCAACACTTTATGACCTATGCCCGCCAGGTTATGAACTTTTTACCCGAAGCAACTATACCAACACTGGCAGTAATAGCCACCGTTGGCGAAGCTACTATTGGGATATTATTATTGGTTGGTTTATTTACGCGGATCGCTGCCTCCCTTAGCTGCCTGCTCAGCCTGGCTTTTGCACTATCCATGGCCATATCCGGTGGCCTTGAATCGCCGATAGGTTATTCTGTTTTTACAGTAAGCGCTGCAAGCCTGTTGCTGGCCACCCTGCCAGATTATAAATGGAGCATCGATTCATTATACACAAAAACTAAAAACAATCATGACACAAATTAAGCAACAAAAAACACCTGCATTACTGGTAATAATAGCGTTTGCAACAGTTTATATAGTATGGGGTTCAACCTACTTTTTTATACAAATGGCAGTGCGTGGCTTTCCTCCAATGCTGATGGGAGCATTGAGGTACACTGCCGCCGGCCTGTTAATGCTTGGCTGGTGTGCTTTTAGGGGCGATAAGATCTGGGTAAAAAAGGATGTGGTCAATTCTGCAGTAAGCGGCTTGCTTATGCTATTTTTAGCTACAGGGATAGTTATATGGGTTGAGCAAACTTTGCCCAGCGCCATGGTTGCCATTACGGTTTCTGCCGGGCCCATCTGGTTTGTAGCATTGGATAGGCTTAACTGGCGTACCAACTTTAAGAGCAAGGCAACCATTGGTGGCCTGATAATTGGTTTTGCTGGTGTACTACTGTTGTTTGGCGAACAGGTGCACAAAGCTTTTGAGGGTAGCCACAATACTTCAACCATTTTGGGTGTTGCATTGTTAGTTTTGGGGCCGATAGCATGGTCGGCAGGTTCATTATATTCAAAACGGAAAGCAAGCAGTGCCCCGGCAGGTTTAAATACAGCATGGCAAATGATTATTGCGGGTGTTGCCTTTTTGCCTGCAGGCATAATACATCATGAATTTAACGGCTTTAGTTTGATGAGTGTACCTACATCATCATGGATGGCCATAATTTACCTTATCGTGTTTGGGTCTATCGGTGCATTTAGCGCTTATATATGGCTGTTGCAAGTTAAGCCGGCAACGCAGGTAAGTACCCACTCTTATGTAAATCCGGTAATTGCGGTTCTTTTAGGTGTATTGTTTGCCAATGAGCGCATCTCATTATTGCAGATTATTGGCCTTGTTGTTATATTAGTGAGCGTATTGCTCATAAACCTGGCAAAATACCGTAAAGCAAATACCCTGCAAAATGTTATACCAATCACTGGTTTAAAGGAAAACGACCTAATGGTAAAGGCTTGTTAAATATGTTATATAGTAATCTGTAGATTAACAGCCTTGTTTATTTACAGGTTACCTAATGAATTCCACAGGTCCGGATTATCTCTTATATGCGTTAACTGCTCAATAACTTCCTCAACTTCAGCTACACTTAATGACCGTTCACCGGCAGTGTATGAGAATACATTAGCCGGTTCTTCAAAAGCAATAAAGCCTAAATAATCAGGATCATTAATTTTATCGAGGTGCAAACTACTCTCTTTGTTAAAGCTTTGGTTTGGGTCGCCTTTAGCCCTGTCAATGAATAGGCTATAGGTATAACTAATTACCGGGTGACCATTTAAGTGCGCCTCAGTATCAGGTATAGCCATTAAATGGAGATGGCTTTTTAGCGTAAAAAAGAGCGGTTTCATAATCGGATATTAAAGTTAACGTTTTAATTTCAAATAATTTAAAGTATCATGACTTTTATTTGATGGTGAGCAACCGGGGAAATCGATGTCGTAATTGCACCCTTAAAATGTCAGGTATAGCCATTGTAGGTTGAGGTAATCATCCTTAAATTCGTATTAAAAAAACATTTATATGGAAAGCGCAAATAACCAGGATAATGCAAATGCCGAACGCATCAGTATCATCGAAACTACAAAAATGATTGAAGCCAAATACTCGCACCTTGACGGTTCAACGTTTGTGATGTTAAAAATGAGCAAAGCGAGCTTTAACGATGTTGACCTCCGTAATTTAAAAATTGAAAACGCCAATTTAAGTGATCTTGAAATTGAAGGGGCACAATTGGGCGGCGCTTATATACACAACATCGGTATGCCACCCCAAGGACATCCTGCTTATGATGAAAATGCCAGGCAACGTCCCCTGCGTTTTGAGGATTGCGAACTGGAAGGCAGTACGATAACCAATTGTAATCTTAAACGTGTGGCTATTACCCATTGTAATACAGAGGGGATGACTATAAATGGTATTTTGGTTGATGAGTTGCTAAAAAGTTACAAGGGATAAAATATTTTTAATAAATATGGTACTATGTATTGTATAGTACTGTGTTTTGTATTAGCTTTGTGATGACATTGGCGCATTAACAATTATCATCATGAAAAAAATACACCTATTAATTGCTTTGGCAGGGCTATTAACCCTGGCAACAGCTTGTCGCTTTGGCGGAAGACATACTACCATTGTGGAGAACAACAATGGTACCACCGTGAAAATAGAATACGGCGGACAAACCTATTTTACTGAAGATGGAAAAGGCATCAAAAGCATTTCGCCGCATGGTTATGTAAAATTTAGCCGTAACAGCGATGACCTTGTGGCCGAAAACGATAATGGCCGAATCGTTTATGAAATAAATGGTGGCGGTAAGCAAACGCACCTTGATGAGGATGGGAAGGCGTTTTTAGCTCGTGCAGTTAAGGAAATGATTAAAAGAGGGCATAATGCCGACGGGAAGTAGTGCCCAATTTGAAGATTTGTTAATTTGAAGATTTGAAAATGGATCCTTTGAATCCTGTTAAAAAAGCTGGTGATTGATCTTTCCGGTTTTTTATTTTGGTTTAATTTTTTAAGTTGCTATTTATTTCAAATCTTCAAATCACCGACTCTTCAAATTAAAATTGTTAAATTGAGCATATGAAAATATTTGTCAGCATCGTATTTGTATTGTTAATATATTTATTTAACCCGGGTTTGGCCCGCGCGCAATCAGTATCGGTAGATGCCCCTAAAAACACAGGTCAAACCTTGAAGATAAGCCGTAACAAAATTGATTCTCTTGACAAAAAACTGATAGAATTACTGGGAGAGCGCGAGAAGGTTGTTAAAGAGATTGGTGTTTATAAAGCCAAAAACAATATTCCTCCGCTACAAACCGACCGCTTTAAACAAGTACTTGAAAAAGCCATTGAGGCCGGCAAACAGGAGAGCTTATCAGAAACATTTGTTACCGAATTAATGAACGCCATCCACAAAGAAAGTTTGCGGATAGAGGAGGAGATTAAAAACCAATAACTAAAAACCTCAACTTATCAAAAAGTCATAAACCGGCTTTCTAAAGTGTATAAATTACACAATGTAGTTTACCGTATCAAAACATTTCTTCGGTAATATTAATAATTGTGAAACTAACTGATTATGAGCCATATTTGTTGTTATTTGTTTGGTATTAAACCGTATCATTTAGTCAACAAGTAGTTATAAATCAATTATTTATAGCCTTTCTTATTTGCTTTATTCAAATTAACTTTCTTAATTTGGGATACCGGAACCGCTTTCTGATTAGCAACGTTGCCCGCCGGAGACCAATTAAGTTAAATCATGAATAAAAAAATATTACTCACTTGTTTTATTGCTGGTAGTATGCTGCCGGCAGATTGGGTAAATGCCCAGGTAAAAGCGGTATTCTCTGCCCAAAATAAGAATGTAAAGGTTATTGTTTCTGATAACGAAGCGGGTGTTAAATTTAAAACCACCGAGACATTAAAGTTTACCGATAGCCCGCAACCTGGCGAAACAGAGGTTGCTGTTTTTGTTGATCCGGCAAAATCATTCCAAACCATGCTGGGTATTGGCGGTGCATTAACAGATGCCGCTGCCGAAACCTTTTACAAACTACCCAAAGACAAGCAAAAAGAGTTTTTAAAGGCCTATTATGATAAAGATAAGGGTATTGGCTATACATTAGCCCGTACCAATATCCAAAGCTGTGATTTTTCGAGCGATAGCTATAGCTATATAAAGGAGGGCGATGCATCGTTGAAAACATTTAGCATCAGCCATGATAGGGCATACCGCATACCTTTTATAAAAGCTGCAATGGCCGCTGCCGGTGGTAAGCTTACTTTGTTTGCATCGCCATGGAGCCCGCCTGCATTTATGAAGGATAATAACAGTGTTTTACATGGAGGTAAGCTTTTGCCAAAGTACTATCAAAGCTGGGCAAATTTTTATGGCAAATTTATAAGGGCTTATGAAAACGAAGGTGTCCCGGTATGGGGGCTTTCGGTACAAAATGAACCTATGGCATCACAAACCTGGGAATCATGTAAATACACCGCCGAAGAGGAGCGTGATTTTGTAAAGAACTTTTTAGGCCCAACATTACAAAAACAAGGACTGGCCAATAAAAAATTAATTGTTTGGGACCATAACCGCGATTTGCTTTATCAGCGCGCCAGTACTATATTGGAAGATCCGGCGGCGGCAAAATATATCTGGGGCGTTGGTTTTCACTGGTACGAAACCTGGACCGGTGCCGGGCAGCAGTTTGAAGCTACCCGCCGTGTACATGAGGCATTCCCCGGTAAAAACCTGATTTTTACTGAAGGTTGTATTGAAAAATTCGACCTTGATAAAATTAACGACTGGTCGCTTGGGGAGAGATACGGCCTATCCATGATCAATGATTTTAATGCCGGTACAGTTGCCTGGACAGACTGGAACATCCTGCTTGATGAAAAAGGCGGACCAAATCATGTTGGCAACTTTTGCTTTGCACCCGTACACGCCGATCTGCGTAATGGTAGCCTCATTTATACCAGCTCATACTATTACCTGGGGCATTTCAGCAAATATATACAGCCGGGCGCTAAGCGTGTAGCTGCTGTTGCCAGCAGAGATAAACTTTTAACTACTGCTTACCTAAACCCTAATGGCAAGTTAGCCGTAATAGTAATGAATAAAACCGAAGAGAAAATTGAATACAGTTTATGGGTAAAAGGTAAAGCTGTAAAAATAACCAGCCAGCCGCACTCCATAGCTACCCTCGTAGTAGAATAAAGACCTTTTATAATCAACTAAATCTCAGATGTATGGTGGATCATTTATGGTCCACCATTATCATTACCGGGAAATGGTCTGATGGTAATTTTGCCTCGTACTTTTTAGTTGTATTGTTTAAAGCACGGTAACTATCTGTCAATATCCCATATCTTTTTACCGTGAAATCTTTGCTCAGGAAGATATGATCTATTCGTCCTTTTGATTTGTTTTCAGCATTAAAGTCGTTGAAAGTGCCATTCTGGGCATATTTTATTGGCGACAATTCATATGCATCCTTCAGTTTGTCCGATGTATTAATTACCGCATAGCTATCTGATGTTTCGTCGACATTAAAATCGCCGGATAATATAACCGGTTCATTAGCTGTCATTGCTTTAATTTTTGCCAGAACAAGTTTGGCGCTTTCGCGACGTGCTATTACGCCAATGTGATCCATATGGAGGTTAAAATAATAAAATTTATAACCTGTTTTTATTTCCTGGAACGATGCCCACGAGCAAATACGCGGCAGGGCTGCATCCCAACCTTTATTAGGGCGGTTGGTTATAGGTGATAGCCAGAAATCACCATGCTTAAGCAACTTAAATTTGTTTGTTTTATAAAATATAGCCGAAAACTCCCCCTCTGTTTTACCATCATCGCGCCCTATGCCGGTATAGGCATATCCGGGCATGGCCGAAGTAAGATTTTTTAATTGATGAACAAGACCCTCTTGCGTGCCGAAGATGTCAAAATCATGAAATTGTATCAACTTAGCTATAACAGGTAGGCGCTGCTTCCAGCCGTTGCCCTGTAAGGAATCATCGTTAGTGGCATTATCGTTACGAAGATTATAAGTGGCTACTGTAAAATGCTGGGCAAAAACAAAAGAGCACGAGAAAACAGTAAGCAATAAAATAAACAGAAGCTTTTTCATTGATCTATTTAGATAGATTACAGGCAAAAATAACCGGTTGTTGTTAAATAACCGTTAAGTAATGTGTTTGTTTATGGAGCCCCGGGGTATTAAAAGACGGATATTTGAGTCTGTATATAAAATTGTCTATACAAGCAGACTCTGTGTCTCCGAAATTTTACAATTACTCAAACACAACGGTCTTGTTTTTAGAAACAAACACACGATCTTCAAATATCAATTTAAGGGCTTTAGCTAATACCGATGTTTCAATTTCCTGCCCGGCCTTTACCATAGTTGCTGCAGTAAAGGTGTGATTTACCGGGATGATCTGCTGGGCAATAATAGGGCCTTCATCCAGCTCATTTGATACAAAGTGGGCGGTAGCGCCTATTAGCTTAACGCCGCGTTCAAAAGCCTGCCGATAGGGGTTAGCGCCGATAAAAGCAGGTAAAAAGGAGTGGTGGATATTGATTATCCGCATGGGGAACTTTGCTACAAAGGCCGGCGACAAAATGCGCATGTATTTGGCCAGTATTACATAATCCGGTGCATGTTGCTCAATAGTATCGCTTATTTTTTGTTCAAATTCTTCTTTAGTTATTTGCTCATGCGATATATGGTAAAAAGGCATATCAAAGCGTTCGCAAATGTTTTGCAGGGTGGCGTGGTTGCCAATTACGCATTGAACAGTTGCTCCCAGGGTTTTAAAATAATTACGGATGAGTATATCGGCAAGGCAATGATACTCCTTTGTTACCAGCACAACCACTTTTTTTTCGGGAAGGGGATTAACCGAAATAATTGCACCGGCAGGTAAAACTTCTTTTAATTTTTGTCCAAGATTTTCATTATCCCCATCTTCTACCTCCAGGCGCATAAAAAATATGTTCTCGCTCTTATCGACATGTTCGCGCATCGAAACTATGTTCAATTGGTATTTTGCTAATATAGCCGATATAGATGCAACCAGGCCCACCTGGTCTTTACACTGGATAACAATAATCATGGTTTAATGATACAAAGAATTTTGTTGAAATTAAGGAATAAGATTTTTTTTGAAATATTTATAACTCATTGTATCAAAGCATTTAGGGCCTGCGTAATGCTGTATATAACCTTGTATTATGAAATACTTTACCCTTGTAATTGCCGCGCTGGTACTATGCAGCGTTAGTTCATGCAATAAAAATGGTTTACCGGGCCCTGTTTCCACATCAATATTTGGTAGCTGGCGTTGGGTAAAATCTGTTGGGGGCATAGCTGGGATGACCATAACGCCCCAAAGTGCCGGGTATAACTTAACCCAGATATACAGGAATGACAGCACTTTTAAAATGTTCAAAAAAGATTCGGTTATGCTTTCTGGCAAATTTTCTATAAACCGAAATTATAAATATTCGGCTACCGAAACTATTGATCTGTTGAAGATCAATGATCTGCAGGCCGATGCATTTATTATCAGGAATGATACTTTGTTTTTGAATGATGTATTTATCAGTGACGGTTTTAACAGCGTATATGTGCGGGTTAAACCAGATTAATAGTACTAAAAGTCATCCCGTAAATGCTGGCCAGCTTACCCGGGTCCCACAAGCAAGGTGATCAATTACAGATGAAAGCTTGCAAGTGGGAGGCTGATCTACCGAAAGGCAGATCAGCATGACTTTAATTTTTTTCGCCATCCGGCACAAAGTTTACCTCCTGCCCGGTACCAAAGGTAACATATACACGTCGCCATGGCTCATCGTCTATCAGTTTCCATTGATGAGCCGTTCCTGTTGTATCCATGGCTATCAGTATTTCGCCCGGGCGTAAAATAAAGGTTTCGCCCGTACGGGTTTCAAATTCCAGTGTGCCGGATAGGTTGATCACATATTGCCAGGCAGGAGCGTTGTGCCAATCGTAAAACGAATGTGGAGGCGATTCCTGGAACCGGATAGTTGAAGCCGGGTTAAAAATCATTTCGGCTACTGTTCCTGTTTGCACATGTGAGTGCCCGTCTTCGCCGGTATATAGTTTATAAGCTTTTATCATTTCATTTTACTTGTGGCAACGGTTGCTAAGCTAATATTTTTACGGTTTTTAATGGTAACGCCTGCATAATGTGTATGTAATTATTTACCCAAAACTTATTGTTATTTTATTGGTTTCCATAAAACGATGATTCCAGCGATACCCAGAAAATTCCGGTTCTTTCCGTTTCTCATCAGTTTATTAATTACACTGGCGATAGGTTTTGTTGCTGCACTTTTTACACGGCCCGAAATTACAGGCTGGTACAATACGCTTAAAAAGCCATTTTTTAACCCGCCGCTCTGGCTTTCTGCACCGGTTTGGACAATGCTTTATATCATTATAGCTATAGCTGCCTACCTGGTTTGGAAACACCGGAGCCGCAAACCTGCCTTTAAAATCACCCGGGCAATTTATTTTGTGCAGTTGTTTTTAAATTTTTTGTGGTGGGTTATGTTCTTTGTTTTACACCAGTTATTGGGTGCTATGGCGGTTGTTATCTTTTTGTGGATAAGTATTATTTTAAATATTAACTGGTTTGGTAAATATAGTAGGGTTGCCGGGCGGCTGCTTTGGCCTTATTTACTATGGATAAGTTTTGTAGCTGTGCTTAACGCGAGTATTTATTTACTAAACAGATAGCACAAAAAACACTATTTTTATTGCGTACATTTTATTTTATGGTTTTTAACAGATGAAAAAATTATTGTTTTTATTGTGCCTTATTGCGGCTACACACAGCTTTGTTTTTGCCGATACAATTGCCATAAATCATTTTGTAGTTAAAGAAAACCCTTTCGGGGTTGACCAGGTGGCTGTTATAGCCACAGATTCGGCTGGGGTGACCCAGGAGAACGTGAACGGCCTGTTCACATTTATCATGAACGGTTTTGAATACCAGTTAAAGTTTGAAAAGGGAGTTGCCTTTTACAGGCAAAAGATAGACCGCTCTACCTTTTTATATGCCAAACATATTAACGAAAGCGGCACACATGGCATACTCTACTATATTTATAAACACGATAGCAAATTAAGCCCGTTCCATATCAGTATTATGTTTTTGATAGCTATACCAGTAATTTTAATATTGCTGGCCTATATGTTTAAGCGGTTCATCATTATAGCGGTTATCATATTCTGCATATTCCTGTATTTTAACTACCATAATGGTTTAAGTATGCACACCTTTTTTGAAAGCGCTATAGATGGTTTGAAGGGACTATTTTAGCCGGAGGAGCTTAATGCTAATTCAGTAATTCAAAATTAAAAAGGCAATCCTATACCAAAATTCAACTGCATAAAATTATAGGTATCGCCGCCGTTGTTGTTTGCATAAGCAGTTTTAAATGACCTGCTGTGGAAAAGCTCATTTGAGTGCTTTATCAGTACCCACTGGTCGGCTCCGCTAAACTGCGGATCCTTAAATTTAAACGCTGCATCAAGCCGGAAAACAAAGAAACTCAAATCGAACCGTAAACCGGTACCAATACCAATAGCTGTTGATTGTAAAATATTATCGAACCTGAATTCACCATTTGGACTTTCTGCTTTTTTGCCCAGCCTCCAAACGTTACCGGCATCTATAAAAACAGCACCTTTTAATTTTGCGCCAAAAAAGTTATCTGCCAGTTTATAGCGGTATTCGGCATTGGCTACTATCTTTATTTCGCCAAACTGATCAAGATATTTTAGGCGGGCAAGGGATGTTGGGTCACCTGCATAAGCGGTTCCCCGGTTAAACTGGCCTGGGCCAAGTGTGCGGGGTAACCACGCGCGCATATCATTTGCGCCGCCGGTGTAAAAGTTTTTTTCAAATATCAGTTCGTTACTATTGCCATAAGGTATACCAATGCCGGGATTAAAACGAAATACAAATTGTCGTTCGCCCCCCAGGGTTCGGTAAATGCGAAAGTCGGCTTCGGTTTTGGTATATTGAGAAAAGGTATATCCTAAAATTTGACGTTGCCCAACCGAATCCCTTGGTGTATTAAAGGTACTGCCCAGCAAGCTCAGGAAATTACCACCTATATCCAAACTTCCACGGAAATATTCGAAGTTTTTATAGGAGTTTAATTCAAGTGCATTATACTGAAATGTATATTGACTACCTGTTGTAAATACAGTTCGGCCAATTAGTTTTACGTAGGCAAACTTACCATGTGCCAATAAGGTATCGCGCGCAGCTGGATCAATTACCCCCTTTGAAAATTCGATATTTATGGGTGTAACAGTATGCAGCTTGCGCCCGGTTTCATAAAAATCATAACTTATAGAGTTTACAAAGCTTTGGCGTGTTACCAGGTCTTTTTGGTAAAACAATGAATAGTTTGTGGAGAATGTGGTATGTGGCACACCGTATTTACCCATTAAAGGAAAATGAAAAGGTGATACGATACGCGGATATATTAAATTTATCCCTGCCCTGAATTCCTGGTTCTGGATATCGGCATTATTTGTAGTGTTTGTGCCGTTATCAAATAAAATGCTCCAGTTAAGTTTTACCTGTAATATGGCTGCCTGCATAAACAGGTTTCGGTTTGTAAAAGTATTGCCTATGTTGTATCCGTACCGCCCATTGGCAAACAGGAACTCGCCTTCTACCCTGTCTGAGTAATGTTTAAGCGGGATAATATCTATTTTGGTATTTAATCGGTGGGTGCTATCACCAAGTTTTTCATAAGTAGGGTTGGGTACGTTACRAAAAACGTTTAACTCCGATAGGCGGGTAGTGGTAAGGGTTTGTTTATCAATATCATATATTTGCCCCTTTTTTTGATAGGTATAATCAATAACCACCCTTGGTTTAAAACGCTTGGAAAAATCAACAAACCTAAATTGCGAATCAACCTGTATTGTATCGGCCTTGCCCGGTGTTCTGCCACTACTGGCGGATATGGTTATAAGTGTATTGTTAATTTTGTAAACCGGGTGCTCTGTTTTACCGGCCGGATTATCAATCATCATTTTAATATCAACTACACTGCTGTTAAAGGTGGAGTCGTAATTAAAATTGATGTATTGCCTGTAAAAATCAAAATAGCCATTGCGTTTCATGAGCAGGTACAGTTCATCACGGTCATGTGCAAGGCTGTCGGTATCAAAACGGGCGCCGGGTTGTATGTGCGATATTTTATTGCGGTTTGCTATGTAAATATTTTTGATTTTTTTATCGGGAATGCTGTCTTCAATTTTACGGATGCGGAACATTGGGCCTTCCTGTGCTGTAAAAATCAACTCGGCCCGTTGTTTTTTTATCACAATGCTATCGGTGATCCTGGCTTTTAAATACCCACGGTTCTGGATAAATTTCTCCATCTGGAAACGCGAATATTCAACTAAGTTACTATCCAGTATGGCAGGGGCCTCCCCAATATTTCGTTTACCATTATTGCTAAACCAGTAATAAAATTGAAGATTGAGTTTATTGTTGGGCTGTTGCTCTTTATCAACATAGTTTACTGCAACTTCTGCAAATTCCTTATCAATGCCTTTTATGGTAATTTTGCGCACTAAAGCCTGATCTTTGCGTATGCCACGGGTAACGCTGCAACCCGCGCCGATAATGAGCAGCAAAATACTTAATATTGTAAGGCGGTAACCAGCAGGTTTTATATATGCTTTCAAAATCACAAATCAGTTTATTAACATCCTTACAACATAAAAAATTTCGCAGGGAACATGGTTTTTTCCTGGTTGAGGGCTATAAATCAGTAATTGAATTTACAAGCTCAGGTTACCAGGTAGATACCATATACCATACCCCTTCAATTGCTCCAAAAATGCTGAATTTATCCCGAAAAATAAACTTTCAGGAGATTTCAATGAAGGATATAGAAAAAATAAGCACTTTGAAAACGCCGCAGGAGGTAATTGGTTTGATTAAAATACCAATATGGGCAACATTAAATTATAACAGCCTCAAACAAAAGTTTTCATTGGTGCTTGATAGTATACAGGACCCCGGCAACATGGGCACCATTATACGCACCGCCGATTGGTTTGGCATTACCGATATTGTATGCAGCGAAGATACGGTTGATGTTTATAACCCTAAGGTGGTACAGGCTACTATGGGTTCCCTGGCGCGTGTAAATGTGCATTATGCAAGCCTGGAGGCGGTTTTGCCACAGATAGGGTTGCCCATATTTGGGGCAATGCTGGATGGGGAAAACATTTATAACGGCAATTTTGGCACCGAAGGATTGCTGGTGATGGGTAACGAGGGTAACGGTATAAGCCCCGCGATTGAGCGGCTGATTACCACAAAAATAACCATCCCAAGGGCCGGAAAAGCCGAATCATTGAACGTTGCTATAGCTACAGCCATACTATGTTCTGAAATAAAAAGAAATTCAATGAAATAAATATTGGCTACCATTAAATTAATTACTATTTTTGCAATCCTTAAAAAGAGGGTCGGGTGGCCGAGTGGCTAGGCAGAGGTCTGCAAAACCTTTTACAGCGGTTCGAATCCGCTCCCGACCTCAAGGGTATTAAAAAAATTAAAATAACAACACCATGGGCGTTACACGTTTAAAAAGAAAAGATAGAAAAAACAAAACTACTTCACGTTTAGAAGTACAGTTTTTGAAGCTGGCTACCAACCTTGAGTACGGAAGCCGTTCTGCTGAGTCAAAACACAGCCAGATAGCAAAAAACAATGCCGTTTTGGCAATTGCTGCAGGTAAATAATTCTATCTGTTAAGAGCGCAGGCGCTCAAAAGATCTTATAAATCCTGCTGGTTTCAGAAACCGGTGGGATTTTTTTGTTGGTTTATTTTTCTGAACCGAAAAATTCCGGTTCAGAAAATTATTTGCCAAGAAGTTTCTTATTTATCCTCCCTATCAACCCCGGTCCTTCATAAATAAACCCGGTATATAGTTGCACCAGCGATGCCCCTGCATTTAATTTCTCCATTGCATCACCTGCAGAGTGGATTCCACCTACACCAATAATAGGGAACGAGCCTTGTGATTTTTTGAAAATATAGCTGATCACATCAGTTGACCGCCTGGTAAGCGGCTTACCGCTTAAGCCACCCATCTCTGATTTTAAACTATCGGCAGCAGTTAAATTTTCACGACTGATGGTGGTATTGGTAGCTATAATGCCGGCAATGCCGGTTTGCTGTACAATATCAACAATGTCATCCAGTTGTGAGTTGGTAAGGTCTGGTGCAATTTTTAACAGTATGGGGCGGCTGATGCCGTTTTTTGAATTGCGTTGCTGCAGGGTGTTCAATAATTGCATCAGCGGTTCTTTTTCCTGTAGCTCGCGCAGGCCGGGTGTATTGGGCGAGCTTACGTTCACCACAAAATAATCAACCACGTCAAACAGGCGATCGAAACATTTGATATAATCGCTAACGGCATCTTCATTAGGTGTTACCTTGTTTTTGCCGATGTTGCCGCCAATGATCAAGCTTTTTTGCGCTCCTTTGGCATTTTTGCGAAAGGTGGCTATTCTTTCGGCAGCAACATCAACGCCGAAGTTGTTAAAGCCCATCCGGTTAATCAGCGCACCATCTGATGGCAGGCGGAACATGCGCGGCTGCGGATTGCCGGGCTGGGGCAGGGGGGTAACGGTACCTATCTCCACAAAGCCAAAGCCGATGTTGGCCATTTCGCCCATCAGTTCGGCATTTTTATCAAAGCCGGCTGCCAGCCCAACAGGGTTTTTAAATTTTAGGCCGAAGACCTCTTTTTCTAAACGCCTGTCGTTTACATCCCATATAGCCCTGCTTAAAGCAGCGCCACCCGGAAAACGGTTAACGCGCTTTAAGTTGCGTGTTACAAAATAATGTACTTTTTCGGGATCGAACAGGAAAAGAATGGGTTTTAATAAAAAATACATGGCGCGAAGTTAGTAAATACTGATACGTGTGTAAACCAGAATTTGATGAAAAACAAGCCTTCGATAATATTAATCATTCAAAAGTTTATATAAAATTTAACAAAGTATAAAAAAGCCGGGTAAATCTGTAAATTCGGAAATCAAAATCGATCTATAAAATCATTTATGAACAATATGTTTAAACGCAACCGACGCAATTTTTTAAAAACAGCATCAGTAGGTACTATAGCCGCCATGGGCTTACCCCAGATAGTTTCGGCAGCTTTAGCTATCGAAAAACCATCAAAAAAAATCAGCTTCAATACCGGTGATGTGATCCTTTTCCAGGGCGATTCTATTACCGACTGGGGTCGTGATCATAAGACGACAGAATTTAATACAACCAGCGCCTTAGGATCGGGTTATGCGCTTATAACTGCATCGCAGCTATTGCTTAAACATGCTGATAAGAACCTTAAAATTTATAACAAAGGCATCAGCGGCAATAAGGTATATCAACTGGCCGAGCGCTGGGATACCGATTGCCTGGCCATTAAACCCAATGTGCTGAGCATTCATATTGGTGTAAATGATTTTTGGCATACACTTACCAACGGTTACACCGGCACAATTGATACTTACATAGCCGATTATAAAAAACTGATAGATCGTACCAAAGCGGCCCTGCCTGATATTAAACTGGTGATTTGCGAGCCATTTGCCCAAAAGGGCGTGAAGGCTGTTGACGACAAATGGTACCCTACGTTTGACTTATTCCGCAAGGCGGCCAAAGATATTGCCGAGCAATACGGTGCCATTTTTGTACCCTACCAGGCAGCATTTGACAAAGCCGAAACCATTGCCCCCGCCACCTACTGGAACCGCGATGGCGTACACCCCAGCGTAGCCGGCGAAGCCCTGATGGCGCAAACCTGGCTTAAAGCGGTGGGAGCATAATTTGAGGTGAAAGGATAAAGGTGAAAGGCAAAAGGTAGGCATTGGGGTATTAGAATTTTGAGGGTACAGTTATTCAAAGTGGCTTGATTGTCATCATTTAAAAACCTTTCACCTTTAGCCTTTTACCTTTTACCTAAATTTCACGTCAAATCCGTATCTTTGCGCCCAAATGATTGCTATAAATAACCTTACGTTTGAGATTGGTGCGCGGGCCCTTTACGATGAAGCCAACTGGCATATAAAACCCGGTGAAAAAATTGGTTTAATAGGTGCCAACGGAACCGGTAAAACTACCCTCTTAAAAATTATTGTAGGCGACTATAAGCCTACATCGGGCACCATATCAATGGCGAAGGACCTTACCATGGGTTACCTTAACCAGGATTTGCTGTCATACTCATCTGATAAAAATATTGTGCATGTGGCTATGGAGGCTTTTGAGCGCCAAAACCAGTTGCATGACGAGATAGAAGTGCTGCTTAAAAAATTGGAAACCGACTATACCGAAGACCTTTTGCACAAGCTTAGCGATAAGCAGCATGAGTTTGAATTGCTTGACGGTTATAATATTGAATACAAAGCACACGAAATTTTAGCGGGTTTGGGATTCAACGAGGCTGATTGCCAGCGTAAGCTAAGCACCTTCTCGGGAGGGTGGCGTATGCGTGTAATGCTGGCCAAGATCCTGTTACAGGCGCCCGATATTTTGTTGTTGGATGAGCCTACTAACCACCTTGATTTACCTTCTATCCAATGGCTGGAAGATTATTTGAAAGCTTTTAACGGCGCCATCATCATCGTATCTCACGATAGGTGGTTTTTGGATAAGGTGATTAACCGCACAGTTGAATCGCGTAAAGGGAAACTTACCGTTTATGCGGGTAACTATACTTTTTACCTGGAAGAAAAAGCCCAGCGCGAAGAAATTCAGCGCGGTGAGTTTAAAAACCAGCAATCAAAAATAAAACAGGAAGAGCGTTTGATCGAGCGTTTCCGTGCCAAGGCCTCTAAAGCAAAAATGGCGCAGTCGCGTATCAAAATGCTTGATAAAATGGAGCGCGTGGATGATGTGGATGATGATAACCCATCCGTTAACTTTGCTTTCCGTTTCTCCAAACAATCGGGCAGGCACGTGGTAACGTTAGAGGATATTGTTAAAAAGTATCCCGCAATTGATATTCTTGATGGCGGCGAAGCGGTAATTGAAAAAGGCGACAAAATAGCCCTGATTGGTGCAAACGGTAAGGGTAAATCAACCTTGTTGCGCATCATTGCCAATGCCGATCATGATTATACAGGTAAGGTAACAACCGGGCATAATGTAAGCACTACGTTTTTTGCCCAGCACCAGCTGGAGTCGTTACACCTGGAAAACCAGATACTGCAGGAACTGCAGGCATTTGCGCCGAAACATACCGATACCGAACTGCGTACCATATTAGGTTCGTTTTTGTTTACCGGTGATGATGTATTTAAAAAGATAAAGGTATTATCGGGAGGTGAAAAATCACGTGTGGCTTTAGCCAAGGCACTTACTGCGGATGCTAACTTCCTGGTGCTGGATGAGCCTACCAATCACCTGGATATGCAATCTGTAAACATCCTGATCCAGGCTTTGGAGCAGTACGAGGGTACTTTCATTGTAGTATCTCACGATAGGTATTTCCTTGATAATGTGGCCAACAAGATCTGGTTCATTGAGGATCAAAAGATAAAAATATACCCCGGTACTTATGCCGAGTTCGACGAGTGGTTTTCAAAACGCAAGTTAGAACCTAAGGCTGCAGCTCCCGCACCTCAACCTAAAAAAGAAGAGAAAAAGCCCGAGCCGGTTAAACAGCAGCAAGGCGAAAACAAGCACCAGCAGCTAAAGAAACTGAACCAGGACCTGGCCAAAATGGAAGAGCAGATTGCCGCGCTTGATAAAACAGTGAAAGAGCTGGAAGCCAAACTGGCCGATACCAAAATTTATAACGACAGTCAAAAGCTAAAAGAAACCAATACTGCCTATAACCAAAAACAAGCCGAGCTGAAGCAGATCCAACAAAAATGGGAAACTTTGGCCGAGCAGATTTTGGAGCTGGAAGCGTAAAAACTGTATCCAAAAATATGTCATTGCGAGGCACGAAGCAATCGCGAACTGTGCATATTCGATTTGCATGCGACGCGATTGTCACGCTACGCTCGCAATGACATAGTTTTAAAGTAAAACATATTTATGAAACCCGTCATTGCGAGGCACGAAGCAATCCCCAACTTTACAGGGCAACCTTGCAAGGCCGCTTTGCATATCGGGGATTGCTTCGTGCCTCGCAATGACGGGCGGTGGGGCGCGTGGTTTTCTAAATCAATAATACTATTTCTACTCGTCCTCCTCTCTCTCAAAACTTTTGCTCAAACACCGTACGATAATAACGTTTACAGCCCCGCCATAAAAAGCGTTGAGTTTAACAACACCGATAAGCAAAATACGTTTCCGGTAATCAACCTTGGCACTGATGATAAAGTACTACTGGCTTTTGATGATCTGCGTGGCGGCAGTCGTAATTATTATTATACCATTGAGCATTGTGATACCAAATGGAACTCATCTAACTTATCGCCGGCCGAGTACCTGCAAAGTTTCCAGGACGACCGTTTGTATAATTACAGCTATTCAACAGGTACGTTCCAAAAATATACCCATTATGAGCAACTGATCCCTAATAATAACATCGCCCCTAAAATATCGGGAAACTATATCCTGAAAGTTTATGAGGATGGTGATCAATCAAAAATGGTGCTTACCCGGCGCTTGTATGTGGTTGGTAAAAAGGTTTCTATAGCAGCCAATATAATTGCATCGCCTAATACGCAAACGCGGCAAACCAACCAGAAATTAAATTTTACAGTTGATTACGGAAGTCTGCAGGTTCAAAGCCCATCCCGGGAGATCCGTGCATTTGTAATGCAGAACGCGCGTACCTCCACCAGTATTTTAAATACAGAGCCAACAAATATCCGCGGTACATCATTAATCTATAACGATGTGGCCATTAACGATTTCCCCGGCCGTAATGAATTCAGGTTGTTTGATATGCGAACCTTGAAACTTAACTCGCAACGCGTGGCTAAGATTTATAAGGATACGGCAAATATCGTAGTGCTATTGGGCGACCCCATTCGCGATAATCCCGACTATGTATTGTACTATGATAACAACGGCAAATTCTTTATCCTGAACCAGGATGGCCGCGACCCGCGTACCGATGCCGATTACGCGCATGTATATTTCAGTCTTGCTGCCAATAAATTGGGAAGTGAAGGCACACCATACATTGTTGGCATGTTTAACGATTACAAGCTGGATGAGCAGAGTAAGCTTATCCGCGATGAAAATGGCCGGTATTATATCAACCTGTTGTTAAAGCAGGGCGTATATGATTATGAATATGTTTGGGTTGATAAAAATGGCAAGGCCGATGATGTCCCCCTTGAAGGCAGTCATTTTGAAACCGAGAACGATTACCAGCTATTGGTTTACTACCGCCCGCCCGCAGCCCGCTGGGACGAACTGGTAGGATTTAGTATGGTGAATACGGTGAAAAAATAGGGCAACACTTTTTATAGGGCACATTTTTTTTTGATATTATAAATTTCACGACTATTACTATATTTATTCATGCGTTTAAAACTTATAGTTTCTGTTTTTGGGGTAATAATATTAGCTGGTTGTAAAAAAGACAATAAACCTACACGTTTAGAGGTAGTTGTAAAATCGGATACACAGGCTGAATTGAATGGCATAACGGTACAGCTGTTATCCGACGAAAAAAGAATATCAGGCAACAATGTTGCTCAGGCTCAAAGCAGCAGTAATGGTAAAATCGATTTCGACGTTACTGCAGGTAAAAATTATTACTTATATCATTCTGCCTCAGATGGCAAAATACTTGCCGACCCGGAAGCCACGTACATTGTAACCGGAAAGTTCACCAGTCAGTTTGAGATTAATAGTTCGCCGGTGCAAACACCCGCGGCAAAAGTTGGAGATGATATTCACCAGGATATTAATGGCGATGGAATAATTAGTAAATATGATATGGTTTTGAGGGTTGCTGTTCCGGCTGGTGAAACCAGGAACGTAAACTTTATTTTAAAATAAGTCTCTGGCTTATTTCAGCATCTGAATATAAGTTCCGTCCCCTCGGGGTCTCTCGCAAAGGACCCTGAGGTACCGTGATCACCTCACATAAACGCGGCTTTCGTGAACAATACGGGCTTGTGCAACCGCAGGGTCCTCTCCGAGAGACCCTACGGGACAGAAAAGAGTTTTTTGCAAAACGTTATTCCGAAATAAATTCGGCACTACATTGGGTTAATATTATATTATTTCTAATTTAGTGTCTAAATTACATTTAATCCCAATTAACCTATTATGCATCCTATAAAGTCAATTGCCCAAGCTGTAACATCATACGGCTTGCTGCTTCTTACCCTGTTTTTTTGTGCGGATAGTTTTGCCCAGCAAAGCCGTCAAACGCTCGACTTTGATAAGGGCTGGCGCTTTAATTTAGGCGATGTACCCCATGCCGAAAAGCCTGGCACGAGTGATGCCAAATGGCGTTCGCTAAATTTACCGCATGACTGGAGCATTGAGGGGAAATTCAGCAAAGATAACCCTGCTACTCCCGAAGGCGGCGCATTGCCGGGTGGCATAGGCTGGTATCGTAAAACATTTACAGTGCCGGCTTCATCAAAAGGGAAATTGATTTATATAGATTTTGACGGCGTTTACCAGAAGAGCGATGTTTGGGTTAACGGGCATCACCTTGGTTTCAGGCCAAATGGTTATATCTCTTTCAGGTATGAGCTTACTCCTTATTTAAACTTTGGCGGAAATAACGTTATCGCGGTAAAAGTTGATAACTCTGTTCAGCCAAATTCCCGCTGGTATTCAGGGTCTGGAATTTATCGGAATGTATGGCTGGTTACCACCAATAAAACAGCAATTAACCATTGGGGTACTTATGTAACCACAACAGATGTAAGCAACACATCGGCCAAAGTTAATTTAAAGGTGCAGGTTAAAAACGCCGCATCCTCACCGGTAACAGTGAAAACTACGCTATATGATGCTGCCGGTAAAGTGATTGCTGCCGAGGCATCTATTCCATCAAAAAAACAATTAAAAGATACTGTATTTGAAACACGCAGCGTGCTGAATGTTACAAACCCGGTATTATGGAGTGTTGAAAAGCCTTACTTATACAAAGCGGTTACGCAGGTGCTTGCGGGCAAAACGGTAATTGACGAATATACTACCCCTTTAGGTATCCGCTATTTTAACTTTGATGTGGATAAAGGTTTTAGCCTGAACGGCAAACCGATGAAAATTTTAGGCGTTTGCGATCACCATGACCTGGGCAGCCTTGGCGCAGCTATAAATACCCGTGCGTTGGAACGCCAGCTGCAGATTTTAAAAGGTATGGGTTGCAACGGCATCCGTACCTCCCATAACCCGCCGGCTCCGGAGCTGCTTGATCTATGCGATAAAATGGGTTTCATTGTAATGGATGAGGCTTTTGATACCTGGGAATGGGAAAAAGCAAAGTACGATTATCACCTGTTTTTCAAGCAATGGCACAAACGCGACCTGGAAGATCAAATTCTGCGCGATAGAAATCATCCCAGCGTAATGATTTGGAGTATTGGTAACGAAATAGGGCAGCAAAGTGATACCTCGGCTTTAAGGATTGCGCCGCAGCTTACAGCTATTGTTCATAGTTTAGATACTACGCGCCCTATAACCGCCGCCAATAATAATCCGGATACAAAAAACAAGATCATAGCATCAGGCGCGATTGATTTGGTAGGTTATAATTACCATGAGGGAGAATATGCCGGTTTTCATGACAGGTATCCCGGTAAAAAATTCATCGCTACAGAAACTACATCCGGCCTGGAAACCCGGGGCTTTTACGAAATGCCATCGGATAGCATCAGGGTATGGCCCGAAAGATGGGATAAGCCCTTTGTAAGAGAAGGTAATAACGTATCAGCTTATGATAATGTGCGACCGCCATGGGGATCGACCCACGAGATGACCTGGAAGGTGATGAAAAAGCACGAGTTTCTATCGGGGATGTTCATCTGGACAGGGTTTGACTATTTAGGCGAGCCTACGCCATATAGCTGGCCATCGCGCAGCTCGTATTTTGGTATTGTTGATCTGGCGGGTTTCCCTAAGGATGTGTATTACATGTACCAAAGTGAGTGGACTAACAAAACTGTATTGCACATTTTCCCGCACTGGAACTGGACACCCGGTAAAATGGTTGATGTTTGGGCATATTACAATAATGCCGATGAAGTTGAGCTTTTTCTGAACGGCAAATCATTAGGCATTAAAAAGAAAACGGGAGACGACTTGCACATCATGTGGCGCGTAAAATATGAGCCGGGCACGCTAAAGGCAGTATCGCGCAAAAATGGTAAAGAGGTTTTAACCCGCCTCATCCATACCGCAGGCGAGCCGGCAAAAATCGAGCTATCTGCCGATCGTAAACTGATCAAAGCTGATGGTAAAGACCTGTCATTCATTACCGTAAAAGTCCTGGATAAAGATGGCAATGTAGTGCCGGATGCCGAAAACCTGGTCGACTTTAAAATAACCGGACCAGCCTTTATTGCCAGCGTTGATAACGGCGATCCGGTAAGTCATGATTCATTTAAAGTATCGTATCGTAAAGCTTTTCATGGCTTAGCTTTGGCTATTGTACAGGCTAAGGAAAAGGCAGGTGCAGTTACGTTTACAGCGACATCAAAGGGTTTGCCTGTTGCTAAAATTACGTTGAATACCAAGTAAAAAATATTTCGTGCCCTCAGGGTCTCTCACAGAGGACCCTGAGATACCCCGATTACCACGCATAAACGCGGTTTTCGTAAATAATACGGGCTTAGTGCAACCGCAGGGTCCTCTTTCGAGAGACCCTACGGGGACGGGAAATTAATGAGTATCTCCCCCAGCGGGGGAATAGCTTTGTAGTAAAAAAGCAAAAATGAAGCTCCGTGCCAGAGGTACGGAACCTTAGGTGGCGTACCTCTGGCACGCAAAAGATTGTAGATTTATTTGTGCTACAAAGCTTTTGCTCCTCTGGAGCAGCCTATCAGCCTCTTAACTTAATAAGATGCGAGAGACCATGCGGGGACGAAATTTGCGGAAGACGGGATTTATGATATTGATATAAAGGGTTTGAAGCTTTGGTTTCAGATCCTTTTGTTTTTCAGGAATTTATTGTGCAGATAAAACAATTAGTTGATTTACTCCTTGATTTGGATACACCTTATTTTCTGCCTGTATGCCTGTTAAAGAATACCCTTTTTATCTCAAGAGCACCGTTATCATGTTCGGGCTCATTTTATTAGTCTATATATTTTCACAGCTGGCCGATGTTTTTGTACCGATCGCGTTCTCGTTGTTTATTGCTATTTTATTAAACCCCGTTTGCAATTGGCTGGAAATGAAAAAGGTACCCAAAGTATTGGCTATCTCTATTACCTTGCTTTTGGCATCCGTTGCCATTGCCGGGTTGTTTTATTTTCTATCTACCCAAATTATCCAGTTTGGCGATTCGCTGCCCATGCTGAAACAAAAGTTTGCAGCAATATCCGTTGATGCTAAAGATTGGGTAGCAACCACCTTTGGTTATTCTGTACAAAAGCAGAATCAATTAATTAAAGAGGCAATGGATAATAGCCATTCGCTGTTGGGCAGTACTTTAGGTTCGGTAATTGGCATCTTTGGGTTGATATTGATTGTTCCTGTGTATGTTTTCCTTGTACTTTATTATAAAACCTTACTGCTCAACTTTTTTTTCGAAGTGTTTTCAGAGGAGAACTCCAGGCGCGTGGCCGATGTATTGCACGAAACCAAAGCGGCTATCCAAAGCTACATTATAGGTTTGCTGATAGAGATGATGATTGTGGCAGCGCTGAATTCGCTGGCGCTTATCCTGCTTGGCGTAAAATATGGGATATTGATTGGAGTGATAGGCGCAATCCTTAACCTGGTGCCTTATTTAGGCGGTATTATTGCCATTGCCTTGCCGGTGTTGATGGCTACGGTTACTAAAGATGGTTATACAACGCAATTGGGGGTGATAGTGGCCTACCTTGTTATCCAGTTTATTGATAACAATATCCTGGTGCCACGTATTGTATCATCCAAGGTGCAAATCAACGCGCTTATGTCCATCATCGTTGTATTATTGGGCAACATGCTGTGGGGGCTATCTGGTATGTTCCTTTCCATCCCGTTCATAGCTGTGCTCAAGATCATTTTCGACCGGATTGACGGTCTTAAGCCCTGGGGTAAACTTTTAGGCGACACCGTACCTACCCGGCATAAAGGCGAGATTTGGGGCAGAAGGAAGAAGGTGGTTCTTCCGGTAGAGTAATTCAAAATTCAAAATTCAAAAAGGGGACGCGGGCAATTAGTTTGGCGGAACTCTTTATAAAAGCCAAAAGTCAAAACTGTATGGCAATTTTGACTTTTGACTTTTTAATTTTGACTTTTTTAATGATTAGCTCCGTTTTCGCCTTTATTTAAAGTTCCGTTGATATACAATACCTGGTTTACTTTTTTAGGATCGCCCTGGTATACCCACACAATATTGTTGATATAAGTTTTAAAGGCGTTGTTTACCTGCTCGGTTGTTAGTTTTTTAACATCGTCAACCAGGGTTAATGAGCGTTTCCAGTTGTTGAACAGCACCTCGTTTGATGCTATTGACGATGCCTGGGCACTGTTGGTTTCGTTTTTGTAATAAAAACCTGTAAGGTAGGTTATCTTCATGTTGGCAACCTCTTCGGGTTTAAAGCCCTCGGTTTTTACCTTATCAACCAGTTTATCAAATACCGCTATGTATTTATCGGGCTGCGTAGTTGATACCGAAAACCTGGCTGTTGATGTTTGCCCTACGCTAAACCAGGCCTGGGGTGCATAGGATAAACCATTGTTGGTACGTATATCTAAAAAGTGACGATTTGCAAATATCCTCATCGCTACGTTGAACGCATCAAAATCCTGGTTGCCGGGGATAGGGCCGCTGGTTACGCCTTCCACATAATTGGTAGCCAGGTCGCGCGACTCTACATTAATACTGTTTTTATAAACCCTGAACGATGATTTTTTAAATTCAAATGCCTGGCCTTTTTTTACACCATCAAGCATAGCTTTTACTTTCGCCTCAATGGTAGCCTGGTCAAGATCAGCAACAACAACAATTACTAAACGCGATTTGGTGAAGATGGATGAGTAATAGGCTTTTGTTTCTTCGGGGGTTAATTTAGTAATAATATCAACTGTACCGGCAGGGTCCTTGGCATAATCACGGTTAGCGAAAGCTGTTTTGTCGGCAAATTTATCAATAGCCACATCAGGTCTCGAATCCATGCTTTTTATTTGGTTAATAGCATCCTGCTTAATGCGGGTAAACTCTTTAACATCAAAGCGGGGCTGGGTCATGGCCTCAACGTATAAAGGCCATACCGCGTCCAGGTCGCTTTTAATACAGTTCATGCGCACTACCGAATAATTTTTATTACTGTAACCATAAACGGTAGCGCTTACTTTATCCAATAAATCTTTAAAGCTGTTTTTATCGTGCTTAATGGTTCCGCACTCGGTAAGCGCGTTCATAGCCATCGATTCGATCCCCATTTTGTCGGCCCTGTAATTTTGTACGCCGCCTTTTATAATGGTTTGTATCTCCACAATATCGTTTCCGCTTGGCTGCACAATTACCTTTACGCCATCAACGGTGGTTTCATAGGCGGCTTTTTGTGCCTGCACTGTTTTTATATTTCCTATCGCCGCTGCAATCAGCAGGGTGAATACATATTTTTTCATCATGATAAGATGTTTAAAAATTACTTAGCTACAAAAAATGAAGCTACATTTAATTGTTTACTTAAATCAGGTGCTATGATTATACCTGCGGCGTATGGCTTACCTATAATATAAGTATCCACAAATTTTTTGATATCAGCGCGGGTTACTTTCTGGTAATTGCCGTCAAGATCGGTACCATAATTAAGCGAGGTGCTGCACCATTGGTAACTCAGCTGGCTGGCCAGCGATGATGGTTTTTCTTTACGATGGATGCTGTTTCTTAATAAAATAGCCTGGGCATCTTTTAGCTGTTCGTCGGTATAGTAATCAGCTTTGCTCCATTGGCTTACCTGGTTTACTACCTCATCATAGCATTCCTTTAGTTTAGTAGGATTGGGCTCGATACCCATATCAATAGGGCCAACGTATTTGCTGGTGGTATAGCTTACATAAACGCTGCTTGCCAGGCCTTTATCAACCAGGGCCTGTTGTAGTTTTGATGAATTTAAGCCCAAAATAGTACTAAATACATCTGCAGCCACAGTAGATGCCGAATCTGTTAAATATGACGGGCCCTGCCATGAAAGTTGTATAGATGGCGTTTGTGCTATGGTGCTTTCCTTTATAAAGTATTCGCTTTTTGTTAAAGGCTTAAAGGGAGGGATAGGGTATTTTTCATGCGGATTGAAACCACTGCTGGCCCAGTCGCCAAATATCTTCTCGGCCAAGGCAAATGCTGTTTCATGTTTTACGTCGCCGCAAATAGTAAGCAGGCTATTGTTGGGGAAGTAATATTTGTCTTTGATGATCATCATCTTCCCGGGCGTAGCTGTATTGATCACTTCATGGATCCCGATAGGGTTTTTACGGGTGATGAGGTCGCCCCAAAGTTTTTGCTGGATGCCATACCACAGCTGAAAACCCGGGTCGCTTTCGGCACGCTGAAACTCGCCGTCAACAACAGGGCGTTCCTTTTTCATATCCTCCTCGCGGTAAATAGGGAAACGGATGGCGGCGTTCATGAATTTTAAACCGGCATTAAGGCTGTCCCTGTCAAAAGTGAAAAAGTAGTTTACACGCTCTACATCGGTGGTGCCATTCCAGATGGCGCCCAATTCCTGGGTGCGTTTTAGAAATGCTTCCTGGTTAGGGTAATCCTTATTGGCTTTAAAAAACATGTGCTCAAAAAGGTGGGAGAGGCCGCTAAATTCCGGGCCTTCGGTATAGGCGCCATTTTTTACAGCAATTTCTATGGTGGCCAGGGGCACCTTGCTGTTTTCAATAACAACCACTTCCAGTCCGTTTGGAAGCTTTTTCCAGAAGTATCCTTCCGGTAAGCGGGGTTGGGCAATCGCTATGCAAAAGCTGAACACCCCAATAACACTAAGTGCTAAAGTTTTAATAAGATTTCGGGTCATATATTTCATAATGTTTTAGACACTATAAATATATTGGTATAAATTATGAAAAGGAAAATTTTATCCCTTTTTAACTTAATTTTTAGTTAGAGCGATAGATATAAATAGATAAAAATAGATATAATTAATACAAATATATTTTACATGCCCGATTTGATACTATTATAAGGCACGCCAAGGTCATCAATAGAGTATTGGGTAAGTACACTATCTTTTATAGTGATATAGTCACCCCGGTCGGTAACAAACCATTTTTCAACCCCATCCTTTTTAATTACAGTTGGGATAGTTGCCGAAACTACTTTACCGGTTGTATCCAGCTCCAGGATATAATACTCCTTTTTGGGGTCGGTTAAATCCCTGAAGGGAATGATAACGGTATGGTTATTATCATCAATAAAGTGTCCATAAAAGTTTTGATCTTTTAGTTCCTTAGGATGAAAGCCGATGAGTTTTTTAGCTGTTTGTGCAGATACTCCGGTTATTTTTAAGCGTACAATGTTGCCTTCGGTATCTTTCAGGGTATCCTGCATGGTAGTAACCTGTGCACCGGGATATTTGGCAACAGCATAAAAGTTATTTGAACCGGTATTTTTATCGCTATGGCCAGGTAGTATGTAGCAAAGCTGCAGGTTGGGCAATGCGGCGCTATCTGATCTTATTTTCCCGGCTATGCTTAGCAACTGGGCCTGGGTTAAACGTGCGTTGATATTAACAATAACTTTACTGGCAGTATCAGATTTTGTTACCCTGGATATGGTGTAGTATGGTACGTCTTTTTTTTTGCAGCCACAGGCAAGCAGGAGTATGGAAATATATAGAAAGATGTTTTTCATAGCAGTCAAAGATAAACACGATTTTTCACTCATTGTTTATATTTTAGGTGTTTAAGAAGCCACACCGTTTAAGGATTTTGCAGGATTTAGAGGATTTTGCCTGCAAAGCACCAGGAAAAGTTGAATGTTATGCTGATTTTTTAAAAAATATAACTAATTGATAATCAAATATAAAGGTGTTCTGCCTTGTGTTTTGTGAAAGCTTAAAGTGTTGACTATCAGTACAAATGGTATTCCACCCCGTTCCACGTTCCAATGGAACGCTTGTGGCTCATTATCTTGCTGTTTTCAATCCTAAATTATCCCGTAAAGCGCTCCGCCTTTTTCGCCCATTTTGTCAACTGATTTTTCAATTTCCGGGTCCCGTTCCAGTACAGGGGCATGGTGAGGCTTAATGCGGGCATCAATAATAAGCGGACCGGTACAGCCCCAGTGTTTATGCTCGGTAAAGCTGCCTATGCCATAAATATCGTGCGATGGGTTGCTGCGGGTAAACGTTACCCAAACAAAGTTGCTGATGTTTTGGGCAGCGAAGGCGGCATCGTCACATAATACTATTAATGGTAAGCCATTTAGCTCTTCTTCCTCTTCTTTCAGCCGGTACTCTATAATGCTGATGATGTTGTCTATATCCTTATGGTTCACATGTTTGGGCACTTCAACCATCAGCACACCGGGCATAGCCATTTTATAGTTGCTTACCGGCTTAGGCAAATCGAACCAGGATGGCAATGCTGTCCACAGCTCACGTTTGATGTCGCCGGCAACGGTGATGGCTACCTTGCTGCCGGTGTTGAGCCCGTCTCCGCTATAGTCAAGGGTGTCGATAGTGGTACGGGTATAAAAGTGAAGGTCGCGCGTAAGGTCGACGCGTTGCAGTATGTGCAGCAGGAATGCTTCGATATTGTTTACATCCAGCGATGGGGCATCTTCCTGAGCGGCAATCAGCAGGTATTTGGCCAAACTTAGCTGGCTTTTGCCCAATATGTGATTGGCAATGGTCAATATCTCCTGCGGTTTACGCTCTTTAATGTAGGGTGTATAACGCTCGCTACCGATGGCAAATAACAAAGGGTGTACACCTGCCGCATCCACCGCGTTAACGGCATGCAGGCCTGGAATTTCCTTGGGGATGGCTGCACCGCTGATCTCATGGATGAGCGCCCCAAAACTGGTATCCTCCTGCGGCGGGCGGCCAACCACCGTGAACGACCAGATGGCATCCTTGCGGTGATATACGTTATGGACCTTTAATAAAGGGAAAGGGTGCTTTAAGCTGTAATAACCCAAATGATCGCCAAAAGGGCCTTCGGGCTTGTTTTCAAGCGGCATTACTGTGCCGGTGATCACAAAGTCAGCATCCGAAGAAATACAGAACCCTTCCTCATCATAAAAATAACGGAAACGGCGGTTACCCAAGGCTCCGGCAAAGGTCATCTCTGATAAACCTTCGGGCAGGGGCATCACCGCAGCAACAGGGTGCGAGGGCGGGCCTCCTACAAATATGCTCACTTTTAATGGCAAGCCCTTGGCGTTTGCTTTGGTTTGGTGTACGCCGATGCCGCGGTGCAACTGGTAGTGCAGGCCTATCTCTTTATTCAAAATATAATCGTTACCGGCCAGCTGGATGCGGTACATGCCCAGGTTGGCATTCATGATGCCCGGTTTATCGGCGTCTTCGGTGTACACTTGCGGCATGGTCACAAATGGGCCGCCATCCATGGGCCAGTTCACAATCTGCGGGATATCACTGATCTTACATTTACCGAACGTTACCGGGGCATTGCTGCTGCCTTTCATGGGCAGGGCCGATAGGGCTGTAAGCGCTACGTTGGCGTATTTAAAAGGCTGTTTTATAGCCTTAAGCGGATCGTTTTTGATTTCAACAAGGGTCTTGATCTTATCCAGCGTATCCCGGAAAATAAATTTCGAACGCTCCAGGGTACCAAACAGATTGGATACCGCGGGGAACCTGCTGCCTTTAACCTGCTCGAAAAGTATGGCTGGCCCCTGGTTTTCAAATACCCGCAGGTGAATGGCTGCCATTTGAAGGTAAGGGTCAACCTCCTCCTTAATCCGTACCAAATGACCATGCTTTTCCAGGTCGGCAATACAAGCCTGTAAACTTTTATAACCCATTCCGCAAAAGTAGTTCATTGGTTTATTAGTTCATTGGTTCATTAGTGGAAATTGTTCGTCAGGTTGCTTGATAAGCTTAACTAAAATGTCGCCCACTTTAGGTTGATTGTGAATATTATCAAAGAGCCAACGCCTGCAAAGACCAATAAACTAATGAACCAGTGAACCAATGAACTAATCATTCCTGATTACCTTCTTAAACGCCTCAGCCGCTTCGGTGGCTTTTTCCGGGTCGCCGAGGTAGCTCCATCTCAGGCCTACAATATACTTGTACATGGCCTGGTTAATTTGGTCTACGGTTACTTTTTCTATCAGTTTTGGCAGGTCATCGGCAATTTGCCATCCGCCTAAAATTTCAGCAATGCCCAGGCTGCCGGTAATTGATGCGGTGCTTTGCTGCTTGATATAGTTTGTAGTAATAAAGCTGCTTTTTATACGCTGTAATCCTTCGGGAGTTAAACCATGGCTTAATACTTTTTTTACTTGCCTGTTTATGGCCAGTACTGCCTCTTTTGGATTAGTTGTACTTACATACATAATACCATATGGCATTTGCTGCATTACCGAATATGTACCCGGATCATAAGAAAGGTTAAGCCTTGTGCGCAATTCGCTAAAAAGGGAGCCGCCCAGGGCCGAGATCCCAACGCGGTAGGGCACATAATCCGGGCTGTTAAATTTGGGGGAATTCATAATGCCATTAATATAATTAGTTTGCAGGTTTCTGTTTTCCTTCAGTAAATGATAATCATTCCAGATGGGCTCTTCCAGGGTTACCGGATTATAAGGTTTTGACGGTAAACCTGAAAATGATGCTTTAATTTTTGCAATAAGCTCCGCTTTATCAACCTTACCGGCAACCACAATAAACAGTTGGTTTTTATTTAATATGGAGTTATAGTAGGTTTTAAGATCAGCGGCTGTAAGTTTGCTCAAAATTTCTTCGGTGCCATCAGGATCTGTAGCATATGGAGTACCCTCAAAGGCATTTTGCAATACCAGGTGTTCTGCTTGTTTGTCTGGGTTTGATTGATCGCCTTTTACCTTTGCAATCATTTTGTTCCTTAAAAGCTCAGCCTCACCGGCATCAAAAACAGGGTTCACAATAGCTTCGGTAAACAGGTCCCAGCCCTCGTTAAAATATTTGGCAACGCATTCCATTTGGATATTGCCATAATCATATTCTGAGTTCGAGCCTATGTTGATGCCATATTTATCGGCCCTGTCTTTGTAAACATTGCCTGTGTATTTTTTTGTGCCGCATTCATTGGTTGCTTCCAGCGCAAAGCTTTCAATACCAGCCTGGCTCGCAGGGTAATTGGTTACACCGCCCCGATAGTACATGCGTACATTAATGATCTCTTTTAAGGTTGGTTTAAATATCACCTTTATGCCATCCACATCAAACGAGGTAGTTTCTGTTTGAGCCAAAACCATAGATATGCCGCTGCAGATCAACAGGATGGTTGTTAATAGTTTCTTCATTGATTTAATGAGTTTGATGCTGTAAAAAAGGTTTTGGGATCAACTTGTGCGGCAAGGGTGGGGTTGATAAGCATCCCGGCGCAATAGGGTTTGTTTTTAATATACTTGCGTACATAGTTTTGCAGATCGGCACGGGTTACCTTGTTTAACCTCGCATTATAAGTAGTGAAGTAGTTAAGAGAGGCCGACGACCACCAGAACGATAATACCTGCACAAAATCGGATGCTACTTCTTCTTCCTGAACCTTAAGGATGCCCAGTTTTTGTTTGGAAGTGGCAATTTGTTCATCAGTTACATAGTCATCCTTGTCCATCAGCGCAAGTTGCCTTTTTATTTCGGCCATGCATTCCTTAATTTTATTAGGGTTGGGTACCACAAAGAGGGTGATAGGGCCAACATGACTTAAGGTTAAATAACTGATGTTTACATCAAGCGCCAGGCCCGATTGTACCAAAGCTTTTTTTAGCGTGGATGAGTTTTGATTTAATATATAGCTAAACACATCTGCCGCGTAGGTTGATGGAATATCGGTACGGGTATCGGGCCCCTGCCAGTCTATCATAATGAAAGGCACGTTGCTCAGGTCTGATTCAATAATAAAATAATCCGGCTTTACCAGCGGTTTAAACTCAGGAATGGGCCATTTTTTAAACGGATCAAAGCCCGATGGTTTCCAGCTGCCATAAATAGCTTCTACTTTTTTAAAAACATCCTCATGCGCAACGTCACCGGCAACGGTTAGCAGCGCGTTATTAGGGTAATAGTATTTGTTTTTAATGGAATCCATCAAGTCGGGCGTGGCCGAGCGGATAACATCATGGTCACCTATGGCGTTTTTACGACTGTACAGGCTGCCCCACATGTGGTGGTCCATAGCATTGCTCAAAGCAAAGACGGGACTTGATTCCTGCCGTTGGAATTCGCCGTCAACAACCACATTTTCCTTAGCCATTTCCTTGCTGTCAAACAATGGGTAGCGGATAGCCGAGTTCATAAAATCAAGTCCCTGGTTTAAGTTGAATTTTGGCAGCGTAAAATAATAGTTTACGTTTTCGTAAGTGGTCGATCCGTTAAACTGCATCCCCAGCTCACTTACCTTGTCTAAAAAATCGTCCTGGTTTTTATAATCCTTATTGGCTTTAAAAAACATATGCTCATACAAATGGCTCAGGCCGTTAAACTTTGGCGTTTCGGTGTATGATCCATTTTTGCAGGTGATCATGATAGTTGCAAGTGGTACACTATTATCTTCAACCACCAGTACATCCAGGCCGTTGGGCAGCTTGCGCAAAAACATATTGGCAGGCAGTTTAGTTTGCCCCAAAAGCAAAACGGGCATCAAGGCCGAAAGGAATAAAAGCAGGCAGGCTTTCTTGTTCATGTATTTAAGTTTTAAGGGCTTAAAATAGTAAAACAAATTAACGCAAAGGGCATAATCTGCGTTATATATTAAAATACTTGTGAAAGGGTTAGTGGCTATCTAAAAAAGTTATTGTTACTTTCGCAATTCAACATTGCTGCAAATTATGTCGGTAATTGTACTAACGCTTATTATACTTATCGGCTCGTATTTTGCGGGATTACTGGGTTCGCTAACCGGCTTGGGTGGTGGTGTGGTTATTATTCCCTTGCTCACACTGTTATTAAAGGTTGATATCCATTATGCCATCGGCGCTTCGCTGGTATCGGTAATTGCTACTTCATCTGGATCGGCCGCGGCTTATGTTAAAGAGGGTATCACCAACATCAGGCTGGGTATGTTTTTGGAGATTGCCACAACAGCCGGGGCCATGGTGGGCGCGTTGATTGCTGTTTATATCCCAACTCATTACATCGCTATATTATTTGGGGTGATATTGATCCTGTCGGCCATTATGTCTTTAACGAAAAAGGTTGAAATTATTAATCAGCAACCAAGTAAACTTGCCGAAAAACTCAAACTGAACAGTACATATCCATCGCGCCAGGGCACGGTAGCTTACAAAGTTAAAAATGTAGGTGGCGGTTTTTTTATGATGATGTTTGCCGGCACCATATCCGGGTTGTTAGGAATAGGATCAGGCGCGTTAAAGGTGCTGGCTATGGATACCATTATGCGTATCCCCTTTAAAGTATCAACCACAACAAGTAACTTTATGATAGGTGTAACAGCCGCGGCAAGCGCGGTGGTTTACCTTCAACGCGGATATATTGATCCGGGACTATCCATGCCGGTTGCTATAGGAGTTTTATTGGGGGCGCTTAGCGGATCAAAAATACTGGTACACACCAGTTCATCCGGCTGGTTGCGATGGGTTTTTGCTATAGTTGTAACCTTTTTGGCTTCGCAAATGATATATAATGGGCTCACACATAAGATTTAGTCATAGGGCATTATGCTGCGCTTGTCATTGGTGCCTTTCTGGTTAGAAAAATAGTTATCGCTAATTAAAACAAAGCATCCGATTGTCAATTCCGACTAATGACTAATGACTAATGACTAATGACTAATGACTAATGACTAATGACTAATGACTAATGACTAAATTCAAAGATACCGACATGCAATCCGTTATAGGTTGGATATTGCGGGCAGGGGTTTTGATATCCATGAGTGTGGTGTTTATTGGCGGTGTGCTGTACCTGTACAGGCACGGGCAAAGTCATGTAGATTACAGTACCTTTAAGGGTGTGCCCGATTTTGTGCAGAACGCAAGTGGTATCATTAACGGCATTTTTACATTACGCGGCAGAGCTATTATACAAGCCGGTATTATTTTGCTGATAGCTACACCAATAATAAGGGTTGTATTCTCGGCTATTGGTTTTGTATTGGAAAAGGACTACCTGTACCTGTGCATTACATTATTAGTTTTGCTTATTATTTTGGCAAGCATGCTTAGCGGCCACGCGGGGTAATTGTTTTTTAAAACATTTTTCCTTTTTGAATATTATATATAATAATATGTAATACCAGGATATGCTAAGGCAGGCTGTGCAATCATCGGCATTAAGTAGTGCGGGCTATAATCCTTCCACGAAGGTTTTGGAATTGGAGTTTAGAGATAGTGGAGGGGTATGGCAATATTTTGGCTTTTCAAAAGCATCCTTTAAAAAATTTATGCATGCCGAGTCATTAGGGAACTTTTTTGTAACCCGGATAAAAGGTAAGTATCCTGAACTAAGGATAAGGTAACCAAAAGGTTTAGTTACCCGTACGGCGTTGCTCATCGGCGTTGCCTGTATCATGCTTTAAGGCCGACTTAACTGTGCTTTTACCAAAGCGGTAAGAAAAACTTATTCTGAATATGCGGGTTTCTTTTTTGTCTGTTCCTGATAGGTCGACGTTTTGGTAAACAGCGTGATTGCGGTCGCGGTCGGTGTTAAAAATATCAGTCACATTTACTTTGATGCTGCCACGTTTGTTAAAAAGCTGTTTGCTGATACCAGCGTTAACAGAATAGGTTTCTTTTAGCCGGTTGATCCCATATAAAGTAGGCGATTCAAACCGGCCTGAGATCTCGGCGGATATGGTATTGCTGATAGCAAAGTTTTGTGTGCTGTTGGCCGTAATATACTGCGATGCCTTATCAAAATTGCCGTTAACGGGATAAGCTTTGTAGCGCAGGTATGATGCATCCACATTGAAATTGCCCGACCACCAACTGGTAAACTGCACAGGCGCATAAAACGCAATTCCGTATGAAAATACATGGCCAAAATTTTTGCGCTCTGTTACATTAACCTTGGTGGCATCATTTTGATTGTATAAAGGAAAGTCATACGCATCATTAGTTTGAGAATAATATACCGATGTAATAAATTCTTCTTTATAAGTATGCGATAGCTGGATAGTATTGGTATACTCGGGCTTTAGGTTTTTATTACCAGATCGATAATCATATGGATCTGTATAGTATAAAAATGGATTAATATCCTGGTAATCGGGCCGGTGGATACCGCTGTTGTAGCTTAAACTATATGCGTTTTTATTATTGTAAGTGTATGATAACTGTGCCAGGGGGAAAAGGTTAAAGTAATTGTTAATGCTGGCATCTGTATTGCTTTTGTTTAATCCTATCGAAACACCTTTTGAGTGGGTATTCTCGGCACGTATACCAGCAGTAAGGTTCCATTTTCCAATTTTGTTTACATAGTTTATATAACCCGCGCTTACCTGTTCGGTATATAAAAACCGATTACTAAAATTAGTGTCGGCCTTGTAGGCGCTGTTTACTTTAGGGCCGAATATGAGGTTATTATCACTTTTGGTACTACTGTATTTAACGCCGGCCTCTAATCTTGACGTTTTAGAGAACGGGTTAATATAATCGATCTTTGATGTCCAGGTGTGGATGTCAGATGGCGAAAGATTCTCCAACTCCATCGTATTGCGGTAAGTGCTGCCATTGGGCCTGTAAAAGTTATTGGTAATATACTCGTTTGAATGGCGCYTATAAGTGGAGTAATTTACATCAGCAGATATAGTTTTGCCGCTTTTATCCAATTCGGCATTATAATTAATATTATAGTTAAAAAGGTTGCTGCTCCGGTTAAGATCAGATTGAGCGATGATTATGGAATCAAGTTTGTTTTGATTGGAGATCTCTAAATTATTACTTTTTATAAAGGCGTCAGTCCTTACAATGCCACTCACCAAAATACCTATGGTTTGCTTTTCTGACAGGGAATAATCAACACCCAATTTGAAATTATGATTTTGCGTTCTTTGAATATTATTATACGCTACATTATAATTACTTAAAGTATCATGATAATTAATATTTCTGTTGTTGCTAAAGTAGCGGGTGGTTTTATTGTCATCAAAAGTGTAATTACCAAACACATTAAGTTTTGCCGTACGGTTATTGAACACTATGCCGATACGGCCCTTTGCATATTTGCCTATACCCGCTCCGGCGGTAAAGGTTCCGTTGGTGCCCAGATTTTTACCTTTTTTTAATACGATATTGATGATACCCCCACCCGAGGCATCATATTTTGCCGAGCTGCTGCTGATGATCTCGATTTGGTCAATAGTGCTGCTTTGCATGCTGCGCAACAGGTTATTAAGATCATCGCCGGTTAGGTTTGTTGTTTTGCCGTCAATAGTGATGAGGGCTGGTTGCCGTCCAATAATGCTTAATGTTTCTTTATCGCCCCCGGCATGTACTCCCGGCGACTGGCGCAATATTTCATAGGCCGAGTTGCCATCGGCTAAAATACTGTTTTGAATGTTTAATATAATCTTGCCGGGCTTTACTTCAATGTAAGGTTTACGTGCTATAATTGTAACATCTTTTAACTGGGTGCTTACCTGTTTCAGAATAACGTCAGGAGCCACAAAAGTTTGGCCGGCAGTTAATTGATAAGGCCCTGAATATACTTTGCCACTGCCTATCTGGGTTACTAAAAGTAAATAATTCCCGGGTTTCAGGTTGTTTAACTTGTAATTTCCTGATCTATCAGCCAATCCCGATCTAATGATGGTCGAATCAGCATATTTCATCAGTACAACGGTAGCCCCCTCGGCAGGGCCGTTAATATCTATCACAACTTTACCTTGAATAGCAGAAGGTTGGGTTTGAGCAAAAGAAATACAACGCACTCCGGTAAGGAATGCAAAAAAAATGCTTCCGAATAAAACCTTCATTAATAGTTAGATGTAGAAATTTCCGATATTTTCAGTATATGAAATGTAACGCAATATAACACAAAATATTAAATTGATAATATATTGATAATTTGTTTTTTACGGCCTGTTAATAAATAAGATAGGTTCCATATCGATGTTTACACGTAAAAACCATTATAAATCTAACGTTGCTCTCAGTGTGAAATATGTAAATCAAATAAAATGAAACCCATACGTTTTTTATTAATTTCGCATCAAACAGGCGTTATGCCGTTTGGAAGATTATAACCATGAAGAAAGTTAGTTTTTTAGTACTGATCATATGTTTTGCAACTAAGCTTTTTGCACAAACAGAGCCGGCTAATTATAAAACCGCACTAAGCAGGTTTATACAATTTTACAACAGTAACAAGCCCGATAGTATTTTTAATTTTTTTAGCCCCGAAATGAAAGCCAGCCTGCCGTTGGAAAGCTTCAAAACTACTACGCTTCAATTAAAGACACAAATGGGAAGCCTGGACCGAACCGATTTTGTAAAATTTGCCAGTCCCATAGCCGCATATAAAGCAACATTTAGTAAAGGGACGTTTTTATTGAATATAGCTTTGAATGATAAAAACCAATACACTGGTTTGTTTTTAAAACCATATGAGGGTGCAGCGGCCGAGGCAAATACAAACGGACCTACTGCCCCTGCCGCAGCTGCATTTGTTATGGATCCGTCTATTCAAGAAACACCGGTATCGGTAAAAAACCTTGCCGGCGCTATATCGGGTACCCTGGCCATGCCTAAAAACGTTACCGGCAAAGTGCCGGTAGTATTGATAATTGCCGGATCGGGCCCAACAGACAGAGATGGTAACAGCCCTAAGTTAGGCTTATCGGCCAATGTTTATAAAATGATTGCCAACGAATTGGGCAAAAGCGGTATTGCCTCTTTACGTTATGATAAACGCCTTGTTGGCCAAAGTGTAAGCTCTACCACAGAAAATCAGATAAGGTTTGAGGATTATGTGGAAGATGCTGTTAACCTGATAAATTTCCTGAATGATGACGAGCGGTTTTCGCGCATCATTGTATTAGGCCATAGCGAAGGGTCATTAGTAGGCATACTTTCATCTGTTGATGAGCCGGTAAAAGCATTCATTTCCGTAGCCGGTCCCGGCGATTCGGCAGATATCATCCTTACCGAGCAAATGAAATCGCAGCCAACACATATTTCTGAAGGATTTAAGCGGATGCTTGATAGTTTGAAAAGGGGGAAGACAACCGATAATATCGATCCTTCACTATATTTTATAGCAAGGCCCGGGATTCAAAAATACCTGATGTCGTGGTTCAGGTATAACCCTGCCAGGGAAATAAGGAAATTAAAAATGCCTATACTGATTGTTCAGGGCACTACCGATTTGCAGGTAAAAGTTGGAGATGCCGAAAAATTAAAAAAAGCCAAATCAGATGCCGTGCTTGATATTATACCCGATATGAACCACGTTTTAAAAGAAGCGCCTATAGATAAGGATAAAAACCTAGCCACCTACAACGAACCAGACCGGCCTCTAAAGCCCGAATTTGTGAAGGCGGTTATTAGTTTTGTGAAGAAGGTGAGGTAGTTTATTTTTACCGAAAGGACGCGTTTTAATTTAAAGGGGCCTACCCCCAGGCTCCTAATAACCTCCGTATTACAATGATCTCGGCAACGTGATAAGCCATATGATCTGCCGCCTGCAATGCTTCCCGTAAAATATGCTGTCCGTCGCCATGTGGGATCCTTGTAAACAGGTCCCTGGTTTTTACAAGTTCTATAAGTTCGTCCAGGTCTTTATTTATTTGGTTAACTGATTTGGCCCAGGCTTCGTCGCTCCCGGGTTCCGTTTCTTTTGGCCAGTATCCATCGGGCCATTCGGGCGATTGATGGCTGCCATCCTTACAAAACTCCAGCATATCCCATTGTGCAATGCGTATATGATCAACCAATTGCCAGATGCTGTAAGGTAACTTACCGGGTTTTGCACCACGCAGGTTTTTAGGCAAGTCATCCAACGCTTTTTTTATATCGGCATGCGCATTGCCACCTTGCAGTAAATGCACTATTTCTTCAATCAAAATTTTGTGTTCGTTATTCATAATGCCCAAAGTAACAAATTAAGCTACCGTTTGATTTATTCACCTTAAATGTTTTAAGTTTATGCGGTATTTAATTTTATTATCCCGTGATTAAAAACATACTGTTTAAAATAGCACTGGTTGTTGTGCTTTTCATGGTAGCCTTAACCGGCTGCAAAAAGGAAAGTGCAAGCAGCTATCCAACGTTTGGTAAAGATGATGAAGCTTTCACCATTTATGAAAACTCCTTCCTGGATGGTTTATGGAAGCTAAACCCCGACTGGGCTACGTCTGTAGGTTACCATAAATACGATAGTTTGCTATTTATTCCAAATCAACAAAGTCGCGATAAGATACTTGATTTTGCCAAAGTGCAAAAAGATTCCCTAAGCAGATTTGATGTAAACACGCTTAATGAAAGTAACAGAGTTGACTTTAAAATGTTGGAGAATCAGCTGGATTATGCGCAATGGCAGATAAAACAACTGAAGAGTTACGAATGGGACCCATCTTCATACAACGTAATTAGCACTTTTGCCTATATTTTGAATGAGCACTATGCTCCGCTTACCAAACGCCTGCGCAATTTTTATCAACGAATGGTTAATGTGCCGCTTTTTTATAAAGATGCTCAGAAGCAGATAAAAAACCCGGTGGCCGAGCTTACCAGCCTTGCCATTGAGCAAAACCTGGGTGGCGTGGATGTAATAGAAAAAGACTTTGCCGACTCGCTTAAGAAAACTAATATCCCCAAGGCCGAACAAAAATTGATGACAGACAGGGTTGCCATCACCGTTAAGGCTATAAAGGATTATGCCGAATGGTTAAAGAATTTAAAGAACGACCACCCACGCAGTTTCAGGCTGGGCAAGGATTTGTATGAAGATAAATTTAAGTACGAAATAGTAGCTGCAAACACCGCCCAGCAGGTTTACAATGCCGCGGTACAGCGTAAAAAATATGTTCACCAGCAGATGGCTAAAATAAGCAGGCAGTTGTGGCCAAAATATTTTGGTAATAAGGCGATACCTGTTGATTCACTGGCGATGATTAGCCAGCTGATTGATAGCCTGTCATCAAACCACGTAAAGCCGGATGAGTTTCAGTCGGCCATTGTGCAGCTGATTCCTAAGCTAAATAAGTTCGTGACTGCCAAAGACCTGGTAACGCTTGATCCAACCAAACCGCTCATTATTCGTAAAGAGCCGGGTTATATGGCAGGTGTTGCCGGTGCATCTATGAGTGGGCCGGGGCCTTATGATAAAAATGGCAATTCCTATTACAATGTAGGCAGCCTTGCCAACTGGTCAAAAGAAAAAGCAGAAAGCTACCTGCGCGAGTACAACCAGTACATCATCCAGATATTGAGTATCCACGAGGCTGTGCCCGGCCACTATGTACAGGGCGTTTATGCTAATAAAGTGCCAAGTATCGTCAAAGCTGTATTTGGCAATGGCGCCATGGCCGAAGGTTGGGCTGTGTATAGCGAGCAGATGATGCTGGACGCGGGCTATGGCAATAATGAAGCCGAGATGCTGCTGATGTGGTATAAATGGAACCTGCGTTCGGTATGCAATGCCATATTGGATTACAGTGTGCATAGCGGTGGCATGACCAAAGAGCAGGCCATTAAAATGCTTACCACCGAAGCCTTTCAGCAACAGGCCGAAGCCGATGGCAAATGGAAAAGGGTAAGTGTTAGCAGCGTACAGCTTACCAGCTATTACACCGGCTATAAAGAGATCATGGACCTGCGCGATGCCTGGAAAGATAAAATGGGCGATAAATATAAACTCAAGGATTTTAACGAGAAATTTTTAAGCTATGGCAGTGCCCCGGTTAAATTTATTAAGGAGGCTATGCTGGCAAAGGAACCGGTGAAGAAGGGATAGAAGCGTCCCGCGTTTGTTTTTAAGTCCTCCCTTCGGGGAGGGTTTGGGTGGGCTAATAAAAAAAGATAGCCCACGAATAATAAATTCCCATGGACTATGAACCATGAGCCATTACCCATGAACTATCAAATTCTTTTTTACCTGTTTTATTAATACCCGTAATGATTTTTTATATGCTGCGCCAGCTGGGCCATTATTTTATCTTCCAGCTTACCCTGGCAGCAAACAACGTTTCGGTTTTCATCAAAATTAACTTCAGCGATAATCTTACCCTGATCAACCACGCGGAACTTTCCTGCCTCGTTGGGTAATACAGCTACAACGCGTTCATCGTTTTTAAAATTGATCAGCACGTGAAATTGACGCTGTGGTATAAATGCTATTTGCTGTAACATAAAACCCTCCTTTCGGTTATTAAAATGACTGAATGATAAAGAGTAATTGGTTACTATAAAGTTAACGAATTTAGTTTTAATTAATTGTTAAAATTTATTACATTTTTTTGATAAAATAATATAATATCTTAGCCCGGTAAGCTCTTAACGCCATGAAATATCTGTTCAACCTGTTTTTACTGTTAATTGCAACAGTTACCTGCCAGGGGCAAAGGTTAAAACTCGCTCTGCATTTAACAAAAGGTAATACTTATAATATGATTACCACCACCACATCGGCTATAAAGCAAACCATAAACGGGCAGGTAAATAATATGGATGTTTCAATATCCGGAACCACATCCTTTAAAGTGCTAAATGCAGACGATTCCCTGTACTATATGGAGGTTACCTACAAAAACCTGAATATGAAAATGCAGTTACCAAGCGGGGCGGTGAGCTTTGATTCCCAAAAAAAAGACCCTGCGGATATTATGTCGTCTATTTTAGGAGGCCTGATTGATAAGCCATTTACCGCCACTTTTACCAAAAGTGGCAAGATTCAATCGGTTGAAAATGTCGAAAGCATGATCTCATCAGTTCTTGATGGTTTTTCGCAGATCCAGGGAGTGCAAAAAGAACAGTTAAAAGCAAAGTTCATACAATCATTTGGTGGCGGGGCTATTAAAGGAAGCATCGAAATGTCGACAGCGGTTTTTCCGGAAATAGCTGTAGCGAAAAATGATAAATGGACCATCCGCACCACGCTTCAAAGCACCATGAAGGCCAATGTTACAACGGATTACCAGCTAACTGATGTTACGCCATCAAGTTACGTGATCCATGGCGACGGCACAATAGTAACCATTACCGGGCCGGTAGCGGATATGCCGATGAAATATGATATGAAGGGAACCATGATATCCGATATTAAAGCAGATAAGGTAACCGGCTGGATCAGCGAATCAAAAATTAAACAAAATATCAGCGGAACGGTGTCAATAAAAGATAATCCAGATGTTCCCGGCGGCATTACCTTTCCAATGAGCATGATTAGTGAAACGGTTATTACGGATAAGCCAATAGTCACTGGTCATTAGGCCAGCATTTGAAAAAACTAATGACCAGTGACTAACGACCAATCACTAAATTATTACCTTCGCATATATGTCACCCGCCGAAGCAAAAAAACAGATCCAGGCATTAACCGCCGAGTTAAAGCAGCACAATTACAACTACTATGTGCTGGCTATGCCTACAATTACCGATTTTGATTTTGACAAGAAACTGGAGCAACTGAACAAGCTTGAGAAGGAATTCCCGGAGTTTGCCGACCCGGATTCGCCTACGCAACGGGTGGGTGGAGATATCACCAAGGAGTTTGTAACAGTAAAGCACCGCTGGCCCATGCTGTCGTTAGGTAACACCTACAACGCGCAGGAACTGGTGGAGTTTGATCAGCGCATCCGCAAGGCTATTGGCGATAATTTTGAATACGTTTGCGAGCTTAAGTTTGATGGCCTCAGCATGAGTTTAACTTATGAAGATGGCAAGCTGGTTCGCGCCGTAACCCGCGGCGACGGTACACAGGGCGATGAGGTAACTACCAATGTGCGCACTATTCACAGCATCCCTAAAAAGTTAGATAAAGGCGGCTACCCCAATCTGTTTGAAATAAGGGGCGAGGTGTTTATGCACCTGAAAGCCTTTGAGCGGTTGAACAAAGAACGTGCAGACAATGGTGAGGTGACTTACGCCAACCCGCGTAACTTTGCATCGGGCACCATGAAGCTCCAGGATTCGGCAGAGGTAGCCAGGCGTCCGCTTGACTGTTTCCTGTATGGTTTATACACCGAAAAAACTTTGTTTAAAACCCATTGGGAAAGCCTGGAAGCTGTAAAAAGCTGGGGTTTTCATGTAGATAACCATAGCCGCTTATGCGGCGACATTAACGATGTACTGGAATTTATAAACAAATGGGATAAAGACCGTTTCGGTCTGAGCTATGATATAGATGGTATTGTTATTAAGGTAAATAATTACTCGCAGCAGCAGGAGCTGGGCTTTACTTCCAAATCGCCCCGCTGGGCCATATCATACAAGTTTAAAGCAGAGCGTGTGGAGACCGAACTGCTGCAGGTAAGCTACCAGGTTGGCCGTACAGGCGCGGTTACGCCGGTAGCCAACTTAAAGCCGGTGCTGTTGGCAGGCACAACTGTAAAACGCGCCACCCTGCACAATGCCGATGAAATTACCGAGCGCCTGAAACTGCACGAACATGATACCGTTTTTGTTGAAAAAGGAGGGGAGATCATCCCGAAGATCATCAGTGTGAATTTAGATAAGCGCAAACCCGATGCAAAACCTATAGCCTACTTAACCCATTGCCCGGCATGTAATACCCCATTATTACGTACCGAAGGTGAAGCTGCCTGGTACTGCCCCAATGATGAAGGCTGCCCGCCGCAGATAGTTGGCAAAATGCAGCATTTTATTGGCCGTAAAGCCATGGATATTGATGGTTTGGGCGATGAAACAATTGAAACATTATACTCGCGTGGGTTTATAAAACACATTAGTGATATTTACGATTTGTATACGCATGCCGATGAGTTAAAACAGATAGACCGTTTTGGAGAAAAATCCATCAACAATATGCTCGACGGGATCGAAAAATCAAAACAGATGCCGTTTGAAAAGGTATTGTTTGGCCTGGGCATCCGTTATATTGGTGAAACAGTAGCCAAAAAACTGGCTTTTCATTTTAARTCAATTGATAAACTGATGGCTGCCAGTCTTGAAGACCTCGTGGCTGCGGATGAAATAGGTGAGCGTATTGCTCAAAGCATTATCGAGTATTTTGGCGATCAAAAACATCAGCAGGAAATAGAAAAATTAAAAGCCCGGGATTTGCAGTTTGTTGTAGTGGAAAATGAGGTTAAGCTGGCAAGCGAGAAATTAACGGGGCAAAGCTTTATCATATCCGGTGTGTTCGAAAAATTCTCGCGCGATGAGCTGAAAGACCTTATTGAGCAAAATGGCGGTAAAATATTGAGCGGTATTTCGGCTAAGTTGAGCTACCTGGTGGCCGGTGATAATATGGGCCCCGCCAAGCTGGAAAAAGCTCAAAAATTAAATATCCCCATCATCAGCGACCAGGAGTTGCTGGACCTGATAAGCTAAAATTTGTAAGCTTCGTGCCTACCCATGACTGTTTGCAAAAAAAAGTCATGGGTTATGCCGAACGCAGTGAAGCATCTATTCTTCGCCATGCTTCTTCGCCCTGTACAGTATGCGAATGGATCCTTCAAACGTTCAAGGATGACAAACCTTTTAAAATGTCATTTCCCCCTTCAAAGTCCCCGGATTTTAGCTCCAATGGTACATTTAGTTATTTCAAAGCGATTTCACACAATTTAACATTTAACCACTGTAACATTTAGTAAATAAGCTTCATCTTAGCTTAAATACCTGCTAAATGAAATTAACCCCGTTATTATTCCTGTTTTTAGGTTTAAATATTCATGTGTTTTCACAACAGCAGCTCAGCATCAGCGGTAAAATAACCGACGAAAATAATAAACCCATCCCTTTTGCATCGGTATATATAAAAAACACCACCAAAGGTGTATCGGCCAACAGCGACGGCGCTTACCAGATACAGCTAAAGCCGGGCACTTATGAGTTGCAGTTTAAAGCAGTAGGATTTGGGCAGCAAAGTAAACAGGTAAGGCTAACTGAAAGCCAGGTGATAAACATCAGCCTGAAAACGGAAATCTACCAGCTTAAGGATATTGCCATACATGCCGGCGGCGAAGATCCGGCCTACGCCATCATCCGGAAGGCTATTAAAAAGCGCAAAACTTATTTAAACGAGGTAAATGCCTATACCTGCGATATTTATATAAAAGGATTACAAAAATTATTGGCCGCCCCAAAATCATTCATGGGTTTTGATGTGCAGAAAGCTACCAGCGAGGCCGGGCTCGACTCCAATCGTACCGGCATTGTGTACCTTTCGGAGTCTGAATCAAAATACAGCTTTATGCGGCCCGACCTGGTGCATGAGGTGCAGGTATCGTCAAAAGTATCGGGTTTTAACAGGGCTTTCAGCTTTAACCGGTCATCAGATATGCTGGTGAACTTTTACCAGAATTTTGAGAGCTGGAAGGGCCTCAGCAACCGCCCGCTGGTATCGCCCATAGCGGATAATGCCTTGTTTTACTATAAGTATAAGCTGATAGGAGTGACCGTTGAAAACGGCGAAACCATTAACAAAATCCAGGTAACGCCCCGGCGCGGTTACGATCCATGTTTTGAGGGCTATATTTACATACTGGACGATAGCTGGCGGCTTTCGGCATTGCAGCTTTTTATCAGTAAAAAATCGAACATCAATTTTGTTGATACGCTGAAGATAAACCAACAGTTTTACCCGGTAAATGATAAGGTATGGATGCCGGCTTCAATTAAATTTGAATTTACCGGCGGTGTTTTTGGTTTTAAGCTGGGCGGGTATTTTATAAGCATTTATAAAAATTATGACCTTAACCCCGTACTTAACAAAAAGGATTTTGTGGAGCGGATCAATATCAGCAAAGGGCATGATAAGGATTCGGTATACTGGGCACAGGAGCGTCCTATTCCGCTTACCGATGAGGAAAAGAAAGACTATGAGGTTAAGGGTAAACTGGCCATTAAACGCGAATCAAAACCCTATCTCGATTCGTTGGATAAAGCCAATAACACTTTTAAACTAAGTAATTTGCTGGTTACAGGTATTGATACCCGTAACCGGTACAATAAAGAAAGTTTTCACTATAACAGTGTATTAAACTCGGTATTGTACAACACCGTTGAGGGTTTTGCTGTTAACTATGGTGTAAGTTACAGTAAACTTACAGATACCGTTAACAATAGCTCTATAACCGTGAATGCCAGGGCACGCTATGGTTTCAGCAATCACCTGTTTAATGGCGTTGCCGGGGTTGCTATGCCCGTGAAGCGAATGACATTGAGCTTCAACGCCGGATCGGACATTACTGATCTCAACAATAATCAACCCCAATCTCCATTTTTAAATTCAGTTTACACGTTGTTTTACAGGTGGAACTATCAAAAGCTGTATCAAAAACAATTTGCCTCGGCATCGCTTTCCGGTCGGATCGGCGGCGGATGGCAGGCCAGCGCCTATGTGGAGTGGGCTAACCGTAAATGGTTGCCTAATAGTACCAATTACAGCTTTTTTCATAACAGCGACCGCCAGTTTACTTCAAACAATCCTTTAGTGCCCACGCAGGATGTACCGCTGTTTCCAGAGAATCAATCCTTCAAAATAAGTACACGCATTAGTTATGATTTTAGCAACCGGTATGAAACCTATCCGTTTGGTCGTAGGTATCTGCCATCCAAATTTCCAACTATCGGTATCAATTATACCAAAGGGATAAACGGGGTATTTGGAAGCGATGTGGACTACGACCTGCTGAGCGCCGACATTGCGAAATCTGATATTGACCTCGGTTTTTATGGGCAAACCTCCTTTTTTATCGGCGCAGGAAAATTCCTCAATACAAACAAAGTATATTACCCAGATTATAAGCACTTTGATGGTAACCAGCTGGTAGTTTACAAACCGGCTTTTAACCGCTTCCTGCTTTTGAATTATTACAATTTCAGCACACCGGATAAATACATCGAAGGTCATCTGGAACATAACTTCTCGGGTTTTATAACCAATAAGATCCCCTTTATCCGCAATTTAAAACTACAGGAGATCATTGATGTAAATTACCTGTACACTCCAACACTTAAAAATTACACCGAACTTGGTTTCGGTTTACAATACCGCGCTGTGAGGGTATTGTACGGCGTGAGTTATAATAGCGGAAGTAATATGAGGAATAATTTGGTGATAGGAATTTCTCTTTAGCAGCAAGTAGTTAATATCAGGTAGCAAGTAATCTTCAGCCGGCGATAATAGAAAACTGTACCGTTAATACCAGTCAAGGCTTGATACATGATACTTATCCGATAAAATCTTGATACATGATACTAACTACTTGATACTTTCCTCCTATATTAGCGTCCTTTAAATTTAATCATGAATATATTTTACGGAACGGGGGTAGCCATGGTGACCCCTTTTCATGCGGATGGAAAGATCGACTACGATGGGTTGAAAAACCTTATTGAACATTTGATTGATGGCGGGGTAGAATACCTTGTATCATTAGGTACAACCGGCGAAAGCGCCACGTTAAGCGAGGCCGAACGAAAGCAGGTTTGGGCTTTTACTGCCGGGGTGGTGAATAAGCGTGTTGGCCTGGTTGCCGGTATAGGTGGTAATAATACTCATGAAGTTGTTGAGCAGGTAAAATCATTTAATACCGATGGTTTCGATGCCATACTATCGGCAAGCCCGCATTATAACAAGCCCACACAGGAGGGTATTTACCAGCATTATAAAGCAATAGCCGAAAATGCGAAGCTGCCCATTATTTTATATAATGTACCCAGCCGTACGGGCAGTACTATAAGTGCCGAAACCACAGTGCGCCTGGCAAAGGATTTTAAAAATATCATCGGTATAAAAGAGGCCTCGGGTAGTTTCGACCTGTTTAACCAACTGGTGCGTGATATGCCCGAAGGGTTTTTATTCATATCGGGCGATGATCCGGTTACTTTGCCTATGATGGCATTGGGCGCGGTAGGAGTGATATCGGTTATAGGCAACGCTTTGCCAAGACAGCTATCAGATATGGTGCGTTTATTATTGAATAACGATTATAAAGGCGCCCATGCCGCTCATTATAGTTTAATAGAATTTACCCGACTGATGTTTGCCGATGGCAGTCCGGCCGGCGTTAAAGCCGCCTTAAAGCAATTAGGCATTTGCGGTGATACCGTGCGGTTACCCCTGGTGCAGGTTGGCAAGGCTACTGCCGATGCCATTATTAAGGAAACGCAAAGTTTAGCTTAAATAGCGACAGCTTAAAAATAAAGAAAGCCATGTCAATTTGATGTGGCTTTTTTGTTGCGGCAATAAATAGAAAGTGAGAGAACGTGCGGTTCCTTACTGTGTATTTTTAAATATCATATTAATCCGGGAGATGGGAGAAGGTATAAATTAACCTTTTAGTCGCCACCCAGATCAGGAACAGATCGGATTTGAATTGTTTTATCCCTATTTTCGTATCATCAAATATGGACCTGGTAAAACTCATAACAAAATATAATGACCTGGGCATACCGGGGGTGCTTGATCATGACAGGTTTAACCTGATCGCCATTGATCATCATTCAACGCGAATTGAGGGCTCCACGCTCACCGAAATTGAAACACAGGTGCTTATTAATGAGGGGCGCACACCTAATGGTAAGCCGCTTGAAGAAAGCCTGATGGTAACGGATCATCATGCCGCCCTTTTGTTTACAATGGAAAATGCAAAAGCTAAGCGAAGTTTATCTGTAACTCTTTTACAGCAGATAAATGCCCTGGTGATGAAAAATACCGGTAAAGTTTATAACACTATGCTGGGTACCGTAGATTCAGCAACAGGAGCATTCCGTAGGGGTAATGTAACGGCTGGGGTTTCCTATTTCCCGAACTTTGATAAGGTAGAGCGATTAACAAAGGACCTTGTAAAAAAGTTGAATGAGGCAATGGAAAATTCCCTGTCTGTAGCGGAGCAATTAAACCTTTCGTTTGATGCTCATTTCAACCTCGTAAGCATCCACCCGTATTATGATGGTAATGGCCGTACCTCCCGCTTGCTGATGAATTATATTCAGGCTTATTATAACCTGCCTTTAGCCATTGTACAAAGCGAAAACAAGGTCGCATACATCCAGGCCCTGGTTGATACACGTGAACAGCAGAATATTCAGATATTCCGGAATTTTATGGGCGGCGAGTACGCTTTTCTGTTAGGGAAGGAAATAGAAAAATTTGAAGAAATGAAAAAACCTTCAAAAGGTGGGGGATTTTCCTTCTTATTTTGATCCGCGGCTTCCTGTTTATAATTGCAGGAGGCAAAAATATTGGTTTTTCGCGATAGGGATAGTAACGGGCACCGGCCCTCGGGGCTAAGGCCTGTGTAGTATGAGTGAATAACCCGGACCGCAGGGATCGCCCTCAATTTATCGATCAATAGGAACAAAATGGCAACAAAAAAACCCGGTTATTGATTGTAACCGGGTTTTTATAGGAATAAGATTGATCAAAAAATCTTCCTTAGCTTTCTTTATTTTTAGCCTCCTGAACCTCAAGGCGGATAGCCTGTGCCAGGTTTTTAAGATCTTGCATACCTTTGCGAACCCGGGTTCCGGCAGCGCTGTTTCCTTTGTTGTAGAATTTGTCGGCGTCAGCCTCTAAAGAAGCTACAAGCTCTTTTACTTCAGTAAATTTTTTCATTTAATTACTCCTTTTAAATTATGAGGTCTATTGTTTTTAATTAAAGCTAATCTATAAGGTTTTTTTTTAATTTAAAATTTTAAAAGCCGAAAAATACTGCCTTTAAAGCGGTTTTTTTCCACATTTTGAGTTATTCGCAAGTATTTATGTTTTGATTGTACAATATGAAAACGGTACTATACTATGGTATATTTTAGTTATATGTAAATGATAAATTTAATAATTAAAATATGTTGGTATTAAATAGTATTTAATTGCTTTTTAATTTAGATAGGCCTTATTTGATACACTTATTTAATTGATAGTAATATTTCCGTATCGGCTGGCGAGATATATTTTTATGTTTGCCTGGATGTAGCGTTTAGCGCCACCCTAGCGTATAAGAAGAAAAAGCCGACATGAAAAAAATGTTTCTCCTGTTAGGTTTAGGATTGATTGTTTTTGGTTGTAAAAAAAGCAACCCTAACCCCGGCAAAAGCCAGGGGACAATAATTGGCTACGACCTTAGGTTATGCCCCAGCCCCATGTGCGGAGGCCTTGAAATAACTATTAAAGACGATACAGCCAAAAAACCGCCACCCTTTTACAAAATTAATTCAACACTACAACAATTGGGCATCAGTGAAAACACGGCATTCCCAATAAATGTTAATTTGAACTGGAAACACGATACCTTACCGTATGGCGCTTATAACTACATAGTTGTTTCGCAAGTAAAGATTGTTAAATAGCTGTTTCACCAACAGATCATCCGTGGCATTCAAACGCCATGTGATTTCACGTCATGACGCAAGCAAAATAAAATCACTTTGCGTCTTCCCTTCTTTGCGTGAAAACCCTCAACTTAGATGGCAGCGGCATACCGGGATTGAAAGTTTTGCAATTATCCGTGTATATTTGGTATAGCTGCTCCTGGTGTTTGGCCATTGATAAGCGCTGCCCATTCCATATGCACGAAATTATTACGCAATCATTACGTAGCCTTGTTGATTTTAACGATGAAGAGCTTTTTTTGTTTATGCAGAGACTTAAGCCGGTAAGCTTAAAAAAGTATGCTTTTTACCTGAAAGAGGGGCAGGTTTGCAAAAGTATGGTTATTGTTTATAAAGGCGGACTAAGGTATTTTTCGCGGGGCGAAAAGGGGGACCATACCATTGGGTTTGCTTTTGAAGGCGAATGGATTGGTGATTACGAAAGCTTTTTATTACAGACTCCATCGCCCGATTTTATTGAGGCCCTTGAAGATTGTGAACTGTTTACCCTGGGCTACGCCGATATGCAGGCTTTGTACCAGCACAGCCAGCGCTTTGAAAAATTTGGGCGCATTATTGCCGAGAAACTTTTTATTGGTGCTGCCAAACAAAACCGTAATTTAATGATACAATCGGCCGAAGATAGGTACCAGGAATTACTAAGCACCCAGCCCCATATATTTGAAAGGCTACCACAGCATTTGATTGCATCGTACCTGGGCATCCAGCCTCAAAGCCTCAGCCGCATCCGAGCCAGGCTTTTAAATGCCAAAAATTAACTTAGGTTAATAAATCAGCTGCTCTTTTTAACCTCAAATCATTTTTGGGCGAAGCTATTAACGTCATTTTTGTGCTGTGCATTTTAAATGCACAGCGGTATCAAATAAATCAAAAATGATATGAATTCAGCACAGGTTTTTTCGGCAGTTAGCACACTTGCGGCTTTGCAATGGCTACTGTTAATAACGCTTCCAAAATGGAAGGTAACACAGCGGTTAATTAACTATGCTGTTGTTCCCTTATTATTGGCTGTTATTTACTGTATTTACATTGCGGGCTTTTTTAGCGTTCAGGGTGGTGGATTTGGGTCGATACAGGAGGTGCGTATGCTTTTTAGCAATGATAACCTGCTCCTCGCCGGCTGGGTGCATTACCTCGCTTTTGATTTGCTTATCGGCTTCTCTGTCATCCAATCGGCACAAACAAGGGCGGTTTCTCACTGGCTGGTAATCCCCTGCCTGGTACTCACTTTCATGTTTGGGCCATGTGGCTACCTGCTTTATCAAATCATCACTAAAATTAAAACCACCAAATGAAAACCTTATTCACCCGGATCAGGAATATAAGTCCTGCTTTTTATTATTGCGGTTTAGCGCATTTTGCGCTGTTTGTGCTGATGCTCATCATCGCTCAGTTTGATCACCGGCAGCTGATGGGGATCAACTTATGGATAAAGCCCATGAAGTTTGCCTTATCCATAGCTATTTACAGCCTAACATGGCCGCTGTTTTTACAATATCTGCCTTTTGACCGGGTTAAAAAAAGATTCATAAACTTTAGTGTATTTGCCCTCTCGTTCGAAATGGTTTGTATTGCTACACAGGCCGCAAGAGGACAACTATCGCATTACAACATTACCGGGCTTTATAACAACCTGGTGTTTGGCTTAATGGGGGTAGTTATCGCTTCGCAAACACTGTTTGCGCTTTATATGGGGTTCCTGTTTTTTAAAGTAAAGGCAGTGCAAATGCCGGCAGCTTTATTGTGGGGTATCCGTTTAGGGATAATTATGGCAGGTGTTTTTGCTTTTGAAGGTGGTATAATGGCCAGTCGGCTGGCGCATACCGTTGGCGCCAGCGACGGTGGAGAGGGCCTGCCTTTTTTTAACTGGAGCCGGATAGCGGGTGATTTACGGATAGCTCATTTTATGGGTTTACACGCTTTGCAAATTGTGCCCTTATTTGCCTTTTTAACCTGGTTTAAAAACGCGGGAGCAACCATCATTTTTGCAGCAGCATATTTTGTATTAATATCCCTGCTTTTGTACAATGCTATGCTGGGCAGGCCCTTGTTTTGAAGGAGGTTGTAAACTGCGTATATTTTTCTTTACAAAGTTTTTGCTCTCCGGAGCAGCGACCTTTGAGTTTGTATATTATTGAAAAACATATCTGCCCTTACCTGAATTATTTTAATGAATTTGCCCTGATTTCTTGATAGTTATAGTTGACAAAAAGCTAAAAACTAATTATATTTGAGTATGACAACACTAACTATCCATCCCATAACCGCTGATCAGGAAACTGCTATTCGCATGTTCCTGGATGCATTGCATGTTGATTATAATATCAGTGAAGAACCCGGGGATACAGCTTACCGGTTATCATCCAAAGCAAATCCAAAGCATCTGCAAAAATCAACTGAACAAGGGCAAAAACGAGAAGTTACCAAACTTCACATTGATGAAATATGGAAGCTGTAAATTTGCTGGTGAGTTCTCAAAAGCTATCTGAAAATAATAATTTGTTTTAGCAGCAGGTTATTTGTAATGGGTATTTAGTGTAAAAACTCAATATTTTGCATCTCCCGTATGCAATCCATACTGCTCTGTATATTCGAAAACGCAAATTATCTTTGCATAATTTCACTTCAAAATAAAAATGCCCATAATTAAATCACGGGCATTTTTATTTCAAAATTTAAAATATCTTCTGCAATAAATCCGGGTGGTGCGCATGCAATTTAATAATCAGCTCGCCAAATAGGGTATTGGCCCAGGCAAACCATTTGCGGGTAAAGTTGCTGGCATTATCCTTATGAAAACCTTCGTGCATAAAGCCGGTACCGGCATGGGTGTTTTTTAGCATGTGCAGGCATCGGGTCATCTCTAACTTATCTGTTGAAGTTAGTGCGCGCATCGTAATAGCCATTGGCCATATAAAATCCATCCCCACATGCGGACCGCCAATACCTTCGGCAACTTTGCCTTTAAAAAAGTATGGGTTATCCAGGCTCAGCACAAAGCGGCGTGTGTTTTGGTACAAAGGATCGCTTACCGGTAACGAGTCGAGGTACGGCAGGGCAAGCAGGCTTGGCACATTGCTATCATCCATCAACAATTGGTTGCCAAAACCATCAACCTCAAAGGCCAGAATTTTACCATAAACCGGGTGATTGGCAACCGCATATTTTTTAAGCGCGGCCTCCACTTCGGCGGCATGGGCTTTGCACGCTGCCGCTGTTTTGGCATCCTTGCCTATCACAGTAAACATTTCGGCCATTTGCCTCAAACTGGTTACCGCAAAGTAATTAGATGGTACAAGGAAGGGATAGATAGTAGCATCATCGGATGGCCGGAAGATGCTGCAGATGAGCCCAACAGGTTTCACCGGGTTACCATAACCCTTGTTTGGCGCGGTATCACTGGCGGTTTCTGTTTTACGCTGAAAGTGGTACGGACCTTTGCCTGTTTTGCGCTGCTGTACTTTAAAAGTATCCAGTATGGTTTTACCTGCTTTTTGCCAGGTTTCGTCAAAAAAGCTGGTGTCGCCGCTTATTTTCCAATAGTTATAGGCTAAACGAACAGGGTAGCAAAGGGAATCAATCTCCCATTTGCGTTCATGCAGTTCGGGCTTCATGTCGGTTACATCGCTGTCCCATTCGCTGCCGGTGGGGCCTTGGTTAAAGGCATTGGCGTAAGGATCTATCAAAACGCATTTGGCCTGCCGGCTTAATACCCCTTGTATCACCTTTTTAAGGGCCGGATCATTTTTTATAAGTGGCAAATAGGGCCAAACTTGTGCCGATGAATCGCGCATCCACATGGCAAAAATATCGCCGGTGATTACAAATGTATCGGGTTTCCCGTCTTTTTCTGAATAATTTACTGTTGTATCTAAAGTATTGGGGTAACAATTTTCAAAAAGCCAGGCTATTTCCGGGTCTTTTATATCGGCTTTAACTTTTTGTATAATGCTTTCAACAGCCTTGCTGGTGAATTTGCGGTCGGCAGGTTTTGGGCGACGGCTTTCAAATACAGGCGCGGTGCTGCCAAGCCAGGTTGGTACTGGTACAACGCCAAGGCCCAAACCAGCAGTTGCAACGCTGTTTAGTTTAATAAAATGTCTTCTGGTAATCATAAGCGGGTTTTTATAGTATGGTAAATGTAAAAATATAAAAGCCTTTGGTTATCCAAAAAAAATCGTGCTAAATTAATTTAGTAACAGTATTTTGTCCGTATTATAAATTAAGGCAACATTTAACAGGATGACTTATCAGCAAGATATTTTTAAACAGATGGTCAACGTATAGTACATATAAAAAAGCGAACACCTTATCGGTCTGATTATCTTTTATCTCAAAATCCTTTATCCTTAATCCAAAAAAAGCTATTTTTCCCCCATGCATCACCCCGAAGACAATCCCTGGAAAATAACCTCCGAAAAAGCCATATATGATAACCCCTGGATAAACGTAACAGAGTACCAGGTGATCAATCCATCGGGCAACCCTGGTATTTATGGCAAGGTGCATTTTAAAAACCTGGCCATCGGCGTTTTACCGCTGGACGACGATTTGAACACCTACCTGGTGGGCCAATATCGTTTTGTACTGAACCAATACAGCTGGGAAATGCCCGAAGGCGGCGGTCCGGAAGGCACCGATCCGCTGGAATCTGCCAAACGCGAACTGTTGGAAGAAACCGGCCTGAAAGCCAGCCGATGGACCGAAATCCAGCGCCTGCACCTGAGTAACTCCGTAAGCGACGAGCTTAGCATTTTATACGTAGCCCGTGACCTGGCCCAGTTTGAAGCCGAGCCGGAAGACACCGAGCAGCTGATTATAAAGAAGGTGCCCTTTGCCCAGGTATACCAGATGGTTTGCGATGGAGTGATCACTGACGCTATGACGGTTGCTGCGGTGCTAAAAGTGCAATTAATGATCACAGAAAACCAGATATAGACCCATAGGATTTCACAAAATAACCTAAATTTGCCTGTCGAATGAAAAAATTTTTAGGCTATTTCCTTACCCCGATAGCTACCGGGATGTTTTTACTGGTACTTATTATATTTCAACCTATACAGTGGGTGTGCTTTCGTTTTTTTGGTTATTCGGCACATAAAAGGTCGGTTGATATCCTGAATCTGTTCCTTTTTCGCTCGATATACCTGTTAGGGAATACAGTTACCTTTATAAATAAACAAAACCTGCCGCTTGGGCGGCCTATCATTTTTCTGGCCAATCACCAGGGGCTGCTTGATATACCACCCCTCATCTGGTACCTGCGCAAATATCACGCTAAGTTTATATCAAAAATTGAGCTTACCAAGGGTATACCCTCTATATCCTACAACTTGAGGCATGGCGGCGGTGCTAATATTGACCGTAAAGACGGCCGGCAATCCATCGGCGAAATTGTAAAACTGGCCCAGCGAATGAAGGAGAATAAATGGTCGGCAGTGATATTTCCTGAGGGTACCCGCTCAACCGATGGTACCGTAAAAACATTCCAGGTTGGCGGAATAGCCACCATACTAAAAAAATGCCCCGAAGCCCTGCTGGTACCTATCGCCATAAAAAATTCCTGGAAAATGATCCAATACGGGCAGTACCCACTCAATACTTTTACGGCAATGACCTGGGAGGTGCTTTCACCAATTGAACCCGCGGGGCGGTCCGTTGAAGAGCTGGTGCTTGAGGCGGAGAATATGATTAGGGCACGATTACAGGATTAAACACGATTACGGAATTGGGCAGGATTTACAGGATTTTTTGATGTGCAGATGATGTCCTTTCCTGTTGTTTCTACTTCATAAATAAATTTTCTCTTTTGTTCGGAATTTATCGAATTTCTGGAATTTTTACTTGTATTTGGGGAGCCGATAAATTCTAAAAATTCATTAATTCGATAAATTCAGGGTCAGGCATTTTCTGCGCATAATCCTGTAAATCCTGCCCAATCCCTAAGTCGTGTTAAAAAATTCCCTTATATGTTGATATTCAGCTAAATGTTAACAAATAAATTACAGTCAGTTTACGTTTATATGGAACCTTATCGCTTATTTTTATAGACCTATAAAGTGGGTCGGCTAAAATTAACTTAAAACAATTTTTATGACCTGGAGAAAGTTCAGCGGTGAGGTGATCCAATCGCCCATTATGGAAGAGGTTGAAAGGGCAATTGAACGCGAAGCCAACCTTGGTAACAAGCTTAAAGTATGTATCGGAACCGATTCGCAGGTTAAGGGCACCGTAACTGATTTTGCTACAGTTATTGTTTTTGTGCGCGAGCAGCGCGGCGCTTTTATGTTTATTCACCAGGAGCGAACGTCGCAAAAAATGAGCATCAAGGAACGGATGCTGAGCGAGGTGCAAAAATCCATCGACATTGCTTACAAGCTTTGCGATTTGCTCGACCTGTATGATGTGGAACTGGAGGTACATGCCGACATTAATACCAACCCAATGTTTAAATCCAACCAGGCGCTGCACGAGGCAATGGGTTATATCCTGAGCATGGGCTTTGTATTTAAGGCTAAACCCGAGGCTTTTGCAAGCTCCTACTGCGCCAATAAAATAGTGCAGTAAAAAGCGTAAAACACAAAGTGGTGTATTTATATTTGGTCTTTACTACAGATCGAAAAAACTATGTCGCCACTAATTGAAATTAACGATCCGGCTATCGCCGGCCCGAACACTATACTTATCGATGCCCGCGCCGGGAAAGATACCCATGACCGCTACCTCGCCGGCCACCTTAAAAATGCTGCTTATGTTGACCTGGATAGGGATCTGGCAGCCCCGGTTACCAATGCTGCTATCGGCGGCAGGCACCCTTTACCCGATATTATTGATTTTGCGGCCCTGCTGGGCAAATTAGGTATAACACCCGATAGTCATGTTGTTGTGTACGATGATAAGGCTGCGGCTTTTGGCGGCGCCCGTTTCTGGTGGATGCTGAAAGCTATTGGTCATCAACATGTACAGGTATTGAATGGCGGCCTGCAAGCTGCTGTAAACGCCGATATTGAACTAAGTACAGAAGAATATACACCAACAGCGGTTGATCCATATCCTATAGCCGGTGGGTACCAGGGTACAGTTGTTATTGATGAGGTTGGCGCTGCAGCACATGACCCGGGCCGGATTGTTATTGATGTACGTGAAAGCCCGCGTTATTTAGGCCAGACCGAACCGCTCGACCTGATAGCAGGCCACATCCCCGGTGCATACAACCTGCCTTATATTACTAACCTTGATGTTGACGGTAAATATCTGCCTGCCGAGGCCCTGCGTAAAATTTATGATGAAGCGATTGACAATGTAACTCATGAGGATATCATTGTTCACTGCGGATCGGGTGTTACGGCCTGCCATACGCTTTTGGGTATGGAATATGCAGGTATTACCGGCCCTAAATTGTATGTTGGTTCATGGAGTGAATGGTCAAGGCGCGATTTGCCAATTGGCACTACTGAAAGATAAGGTAAAATAAATGAGTATTTAATTTGTCGATTCGTCAGTGAAAACATACGTTTTAAAAGCCGAACAAAAGATACCCATCAGTTTGGACGAGGCCTGGAGTTTTTTTTCGTCGCCGGTTAACCTGGCTAAGATAACGCCGCCCGGGATGGGGTTTGTAATAACATCTGATTATGCCGCGGATGCAAAGGTGTACACCGGGATGATCATCACCTACAAGATATCGCCCCTGTTGGGCATCAAAATGAATTGGATGACCGAGATTACGCACGTGTCCGCCAAACAATACTTTGTGGATGAGCAGCGCTTTGGCCCCTATGCAATGTGGCATCACCAGCACCATTTTAAAGAGATAAAAGGCGGTGTGCAGATGAATGATATTTTACATTACGCCATCCCATATGGTGTTATCGGGCAGATAGTCAATAGCGTTTATGTAGGGAAAGAGGTTAACAAAATATTCGCCTTTAGGGAGAAGGCTATTGAGCAAATGTTTGGGGTTTATAAGGGATAGTTATATTAAAAATAAGTCGTGCCGAAGTAAATCCGGCACGACTTATTCTTAAATTATACTAACTCCATCAAAGCCTCTTTGCTAAAGCCTTTCAATTCATTTGTACGTTCTTCGCGGATCTTTTGTACCCAATGAGGATCGGCCAATAATGGGCGGCCAACGGCTACCAGGTCAAAATCGCCCCGGTCCATACGGCGTAATAATTCATCTAATGAGCTTGGGTTTGAGCTTGCACCTGCAAATGCGCTAAGGAATTCGCCATCAAGCCCAACCGAACCAACGGTGATTGTTGCTTTACCGGTTACCTTTTTTGCCCATCCGGCAAAGTTCAAGTCCGATCCTTCAAAATCGGTTTCCCAGAAACGGCGTTGCGAGCAATGGAAAATATCTACACCGGCATTGGCCAAAGGGTTTAACCATGCTTCCAGTTCCTGTGGGGTTTTAGCCAGCAGGTTATTATATTCAGCAGGTTTCCATTGTGATAGGCGGATGATAGTGGCAAAATCATCACCAACCTGTTTCCTTACTTCTTTAATTACTTCAACCGCAAAACGGCTACGCTCGGCCAGGGTTTTACCACCGTATATATCGGTACGTTTGTTGGTAGCATCCCAAAAAAACTGGTCTATCAAATAACCATGGGCGCCATGGATCTCCACGCAATCAAAACCTAACCTTTTGGCGTCGGCAGCTGCACGGCCAAACGCGGCAATGGTATCGGCAATATCAGCATCGGTCATGGTATTGCCATTGTAATTGCCCGGCTTGTTTAAACCTGATGGCCCTTCAAATGGCTGTGACGGAACCCAGCCCGAATGATGGTTGTCCATTATGCCCATGTGCCAGATCTGTGGCGCCATAGCGCCACCGGCGCCATGTACACCCTCAATTACATTTTGCCAGCCGGCCAATGCCTGTTCGCCATAAAAATGTGGTATGTTGGCATCGTTTGACGATGAAACGCGGTCAATTACAGTGCCTTCAGATAAAATTAAACCCACTTCGCCTTCGGCACGTTTGCGGTAATAAGCTGCAACGCCGTCAGTTGGTACTCCGTTGGGCGAAAATGAACGTGTCATAGGCGCCATTACTATGCGGTTTTTGATATTTAATGATTTCAGGCTAAACGGCCTGAACAAAGTGCTGTTAGTGCTCATTGTATATGTATTTAGATGGTAAATGCTTGATTATAATTCCGATTCAACCAGTTTGCTCAGGGCTGCAAATGCTTCTTCATTGCGTTTGTAATAGGTCCATTGGCCAACGCGAGTAGCGGTAACCAGGCCGGTACGCTGCATGAGGGCTAAATATTCGGAAATGGTAGACTGGGTGAGCCCTGATTTATGCTGGATTTGTCCCACGCAAACCCCGTTTTCAAAACCGCCTTCCTGTTCGGGGAAACTTTTTTCGGGTTCTTTAAGCCATTGCAATATTTGCAACCTGGCTTTGTTCGATAATGCTTTAAAAATCTCCAACTGATCCATGTGACAAATATATATCGACTTTTCCCGATATTCCAATTAATAATGTAGAGATGACATTAGATTGATGATGTAAACTAGTCACAGGACTAATAACCAAAAGGGTAAAGCTATTTCAGGACCTGGCAGCTGATTGACCGTTCCACCGGAGCGGTGGAACGCACTGGAACGGTGTGGAACGCCTTGGTGTTGATTGTCAGCGATTTAAGTTTTGGTAAAACAGGGAATGGAACACTTTTGTACTGATAGTCAGTGTGTTATGTTTTTCAGTAAAACGCCAGATTTTCAATAAAATCGCATTTTGGGTGAAAAATACGCCATTTACCCATGTTATAGGAAGGTTTAGAAGAAATAAGATCTGACAGCAATATGTCTAAAACGTTCAAATTAATGAGGTGTTCTTTAAGAGTCTGTATATTTAGTTACATCTCTTTTGTTTTGATTTGTTATTGATTTTATCCATATTTTAGAATTATATTTTGTTTTTATTATAAATTCAAAATTAAATTCTATTTTCGCTTTGTAATTAGAACTTATGCTATGAAGAATTTACAGAATTTACTGATTCTTATATTGGTTTTAGTGGTGGGGGATGTGATTGCCCAACCCAATGCTGCAGCAAAAATAAAACAGGTAGAAACGGGTTTGTTTGCCCCGATACAAATTGAGGGTGAAGCGCCATGGACCATTACAGAACGCATGATTTATTACAAAGTACCAGGGCTAAGCATAGCGGTTATCCAAAACTATCGGGTAATTTGGGCTAAAGGATATGGCTTTGCAAATGACAGCGCTAAAACACCGGTAACTACCCAAACGCTTTTCCAGGCGGGATCTATCAGTAAATCGTTAAATGCCGTAGGGGTACTTAAATTGGTGCAGGGTAAAAAACTCGATCTGTATAGCGATATTAACAACTATTTAACCAGCTGGAAATTCCCTTATGATAGTTTATCAAAGGGAAAAAAGATAACCCTGGCCAACTTGCTTAGCCATAGCGCCGGGTTAAATTTACATGGCTTTGGCGGATACCTGCAAGGGCAACCGCTGCCAACGTTAGTTCAGGTGCTTAACGGCGAGAAACCCGCCAATACCCCGCTCATACGTTCGATGTATGAGCCGGGTTTAAAATTTGAATATTCGGGTGGTGGTACTATGATATCGCAGCTGATAGTGACTGACGTAACGCACACGGATTATGCAACTTATATGAAAAAAGAAGTGCTAACACCCTTGGGTATGACTGGTAGCACCTTTAGCCAACCACCAAACGATGCCAATGCATCCCTTTTGGCAACCGCGTACAACCTGTACGGTAACCCTATTCCCGGTAAATTCCATATTTACACGGAGCAGGCTGCCGCCGGTTTGTGGACAAACCCAACCGATCTTGCGAAATTCATCATCGAAATGCAGAAGGCTTATGCAGGCAAATCGGTTAAGGTATTAAATCACGCCAGCGTGAAGACGATGTTCACGCCTTATGTAAGTAAGGATGTGGCTTTGGGCGTTTTTGTTACCAGGGATGACAGCACTTTGTATTTTAGCCATGATGGGGTTGATGCCGGTTTTTGTGCCAAGTATTTTGGAAGTATGGAAGCCGGTAATGGTGTAGCAGTTATGGTTAACAGCGCCAGGGGCGATATATTGACCGAGGTGGTAAATAGTGTTGCAAAAGTTTACGGCTTTAACGGCTTATATAAAACCAATGTTAAAAAGATAGTAACCGTACCTGTAGAAATGCTGCAAACCTATATCGGCGAATTTGAGTTGGCGCCAAAACGAGGATTAACTATCTTTATGGAAGACGGGCGTTTGTTTGTACGGGTAAGTGGCGACATTAAAAAACAATTATATGCTCAATCGGCAACAAGGTTTTTTTTGAAGGAGCTTCCTTACGAGCTTGAGTTTTTACCGGATACTACAGGAAAAGCCAACCTTACTTTGTATGGGGATGGCGGTAAACATATGTTGAAAAGGCTGAAATAATGGTTTCCCCCTTTAGGGAAAACCAACACATATAGTAACTTTTAAATTGCTATGGTTAGCTAATGTTAAGTTAATAGTACCAAGTCTTGAGTCAAAAGTTAGATCTATTCTCTTTTGACTTAAGAACTTAAGACTTTCGGCTAAAGACTATCCGTCATAACACTACTAAGATCAATGAGCAATTGAACCCCTTAATTACCAAATAAACAAAGGTACAAGCCATATTGGCGATATGTAATACGGATCATAATACGGCTCGTAATATGTTATTGTTTCTTCTTCAACAACGGTAGTAGTAGTGCCACCGCCGCCGCCGTTATTGCTGTTGCTATTTTGTTTTTCTTCTTCCTCCATGAGCCTTATCATCAGCTCCGATCCCTGGTTTATCATATCTACCATGGCATCTTTGCCCACGTCTTCGGGTTTTATGGCGGTATTGCAAATTTCTTCTATTTCGTTCCAGGCATCATCTACCATCAAATCATTTTGCCAGCCGGCCGCAGTTGTATCAAACCTGTTTTCATTGATGAACGACATAAACACAATTTCTGCAGGATCTGCCTTTTTAAACATGGCTACGGCAATACGCAGGTCGTCAAATCGTTCGTCGTTGGTGAAATCAAACCAGGCATCATCGGTATCAAAATCAAAATAGCTGTCGAAAGCGAATTCGCCTTTTTCAAGATCTACAAATGAAAAAACATCATAAACCTTCAGGTATTCGGTATAACGCTTCATAAAGGTATCAAACACACCCCGGCCCTTTGAACTAACCCGGTAGCCGGAGCCCGAGGTAATGATATAGCCGTTGGCAACAAGTTGGGTAAATAAAGGCTGCAGCGCGGCATCGTCACCATGAGCGCTGCCGCTAAACTGGTGGTTGCCATTTATCATTTCGTTTAAAAGGACGATTGCCTTAAACGTTTTTTTATTATCGTCGGATAAAACGGTATTTTTTCTTAATTGGATAGCCATATCTACAGTTCAGAACGGTTTTCTGTAAAGTTTGTGAATAAAAATCTATAAAAATTTAGATATATGGAGATGATTTTAGCGCCTGCGGCCAAATCCGCCGCGGCTGCGCCCAAAGCTTGATCTGCTGCCGTTTGATCTGCTGCCGCCAAATCCGCCGCTCCTTACCCTGCTGTTTGAATTGCGGGAACCGAACGATCTTTGCGACCGTGTGGGCTGGCTTAAGCTGCTCCGGCTGCTGCTTCTTGACGACATTGCCGACGAGGTGGTGGGCCTGAAGGCAGTGTAAGTACGGGTGCGGGTATAATACGATGGATAGTACCCGTAATGGTACATAGGCATATAATAGCTATGCGGGCGTAAAAAGTAGCTTAATATCAGTACATCGGTTAACGAAAATGAGGAATGGTAATAGTTATTATATCCCGCATAGCTTGGGTTACCCTGTATACTCATATCGGCAGTATTGTTATTGTCCGTAGGGCCAACCTTGATACTGGCAACCGTTACCGATTCGGAATTGCTAACGTCATCAATTACCTTAAGGTTGTTATTATCGGCTTCCTGTACCTTCAGGTAATCAATATTGCCATCCTTATCCAGGTCCAGGTTATTTATCTGGTTAGCAGGGTTATTAATAGCTTTCTCCAGCGTTTGCGGATCGGTGCTGGTTTTAACAAACTGGGCAAGCTTATTTACGTCGAAACCGGCAGTGGTGTTGTTTTCAATAGTTACATTATTTTGCTGTGGCTGCCTTTGGCTACACGCCGAAACCAGCAATACTAAACCTGTAAGTGCTATAAATATTTTTTTCATGCTGTTTTTTAATGATTTGCCGAACATGGCAGTTTGTTGGTTATGGTTTGTGCCGGCCGGTTTTTTTGTATTTAAGTTTTTTGTTTAGTTAGATGTGGGGACACAGTGCTATGTTACAAAAAAAATATACTATTTGAAAGAGGATGGGAGTATTAGGCCTTTTGTCGTCCTGGGTAATTAAATCCAGGAACTCAGAAAGACGGAATGACGTTTTTGCATGGCGCATAATCGACTCACCCCGACATCGCTGCGCTCGTCACCCCTCTCTCCGCTTCGCGCATAGAGGGGATTTGAAAAATCAATGAAAATGTTTTAAACCCTCTTTCCAACGAAGTTGAAGGGGTGGCCATCCGCCGACTGGCGGAGCAGCCGGGATGAGTCGTTGCCTGCATTCAAAGCCGATTGCCACGTTTAAACCTAATACGTCATAGATACCGATAGCGAAGGATCTGTTCTCAGCCACACCTCTTCGCCCTGGATAGTCTACGAATAGATGTTCACTACGTTACATGACAAACAGTTTTATCATGTTAAATCAATCAAAACATCATCTGCACATCTGAAATCTATAATTTGCACATCTGCAGTGCATCATCTGCACATTTGAAATCTGAAATCTGCACATCTGATTTAAAATTCAAACGCCGCGTCACTATCCGGATTATCCAACTTAGTGCTCTTTCGCTCACCGGCCACCGTTACGTGCAGCATATTGATCTGCTCGGCATGTTCGCTGAAAAGGATATCGTCATGAACATCAATTTTTTTCACTTTGCTGATGCCTTTCACTTCAAAATAAATCCAGGCGGCATCTTCCTGTATCTCGTAACCAACATAGCTTAAATTAAGCGCTTTGCTGTCGGCCTTAATGAGCAAATGCTTTTTAATGTAATCGTTAAGCATCTGGTTCATTTTGGCTTTATCCTTCGGGTGTACAATATCAACAGGCGTTTTGTATTGTTTTTCGATGGTGCGTTCCAGGTCGTCGTAAAAAATACGGCAGCTTACTTCAACGCTTTGGTTTTTGGCATTGTGGTTAATGGTGGTAACGCTTACAAAAAAGGGGTGGAAAAAGCTAAACCAGCTTATGATGAATATTTTTAACATATATTGACAATAGTTCAATTTTAAACGATAACAAGGCGTAGCAGATGCAGAGGAGGCACCTACGGAGCCAACACACTTTTCATTCTTTCTATAAACACGTAGCTCCTAACGGAGCTTGCTATGCTTACCTAAGTATTATTGCTAATCCTTAGGGGTTGTTTAAAAATAGATAAAGACTGTCATTGCTTCGTACCTACCTGTGACTTATTCGTCTTTCAAGGTGTAAAGGTCTATCAGTCCTGAGCCTGTCGAAGACTCATGCGCAGAGACCTTTGCCCACTATGCTTCGACAGGCTACCCATGACATGTTTGGTTTTACACAAACATTGGCTTAAACGCCGGCCACGACTCACCCCGGCTACGCTATGCTGGCCGACCCTCTCTCCGGCTGTGCCGCAAAGAGGGTGAAGCTTAATTTTGTTTTATTGCCCCTCTATGCAACGCAGTTGGAGAGAGGGGCAGACGGGCGTAGCCTCGTCGGGGTGAGTCGACTCGCAGCCATGCGATATACGTCATTTCCCCTTTCAGAGTCCACGGATTTTGACGACCAGTTTTTTATTTTTAAACAGCCTCTTAGTAAATTCCTCAGACCACAATCCGACCCCATCGGGCTCAGGTGTTTATAGCAATAACCGTATAGCTTCCTGGCTCCGCAGGCGCCTGCTATAACCTGCGTGCTATAAACGGACCGTATCGCACGGGTATTTTATTTTCGACAAAAAACGTTATTTTTATTCGCAATTGCGAATTAACTCAATGACTGACTTTTCATTATACTTCCAGTTGGGATGGCAACACATCTGCAACTGGGAGGGGTACGACCATATTTTATTTGTAACCGTACTATGCGGTACCTACCTGCTTGCCGACTGGCGCAAGGTGCTGGTATTGGTTACAGCATTCACTATTGGGCACTCTATCACACTGGCTTTAAGTGTGTTAAATGTCATTCGCATCAATACTTCGCTTATTGAGTTCCTTATTCCGGTTACTATTGTTTTTACCAGTTTGGTTAATGTGCTCAATAAAAAGCGCACAGCCAATACCATGCGGCTTAACTATTTTTTAGCCTTATTTTTTGGGCTCATCCATGGCATGGGTTTCTCCAACTACCTTAAAAGTTTGTTGGGCAGCAGCAGTAATATTGCGGCGCAGCTGTTCGCTTTTAACCTTGGGCTTGAGTTTGGGCAGGTTTTAATTGTAATATCTGCGTTACTTATCTCTTATTTGCTTATCAAATTTACCAAAACACCAGGGCGTGACTGGACACTGTTCCTCTCGTCGGCTATATTTGGAATTGCTTTTATAATGTGTATCGAACGTTTTTTTCTAATTAAATTCAGATGAATAAATTTTACCCGGCTCTATTTTCATGCCTGATGCTGGCTTCGGCATCATGGGCACAACACGACAACAACCCCGGCTCCAATCACGGTAATCGTTTTGAGCAGTTGGGCACCATGCTAAGCACGCCAAACGGTTATCGCTCGGCATCCGGCGCACCTGGTCCGCAATATTGGCAGCAAAAAGCCGATTACGACATCAACGCCACCCTTAACGATGATAAGCAGCGTTTGGATGGATCGGAAACAATAACCTATACCAACAACTCGCCCGATGCACTTACTTACCTGTGGCTGCAGCTTGATGAAAATCAGCATAAAAAAGATGGGGAAGCTTCAAAAATGAATGAAAGCAAAATGCAGGGCAAAATGAGCATTCGCCAGTTGCAGGGCATCATGGGCACCCAGCTTGACCTGGGTAACCATATTGAAAGCGTAAAGGATGTTAATGGCCGTGCGCTTAGCTTTACCATTAACGAAACCATGATGCGCATTGAATTGCCGGTAGCTTTGCAGCATGGGCAAAAATTTAAGTTTAAGGTTAACTGGTGGTATAATATATCCGACAGGATGACCATTGGCGGTCGCGGCGGTTACGAGTATTTTCCCGAGGACAACAATTACCTGTATACCATGACGCAATGGTACCCAAGGATGGCTGTTTACAGCGATTTCCAGGGATGGCAAAATAAGCAATTTATTGGCAGCGGTGAGTTTGCCTTAACCTTTGGCGATTTTAAAGTGAACATTAACGTACCTGCCGATCATGTGGTGGGTGGTACAGGTCAATGTTCAAACTACGCGCAAACATTAACTGCCGCCCAGCTAAAACGCTGGAACGCGGCCCAGTCTGCAACCTCGCCGGTTGAGGTTGTAAATTTAGAGGAGGTAAAAAACACCATGAAAGGCCATGCAGCCGCCCGCAAAACATGGGCTTTCCATGCCGAAAACGTGCGTGATTTTGCGTGGGTATCATCACGCCGGATAGTATGGGATGCCATGAGTACCCAGATAGAGGGCGGTAAAAAGGTAATGGCAATGTCGTACTATGGTCCCGAGGCTTATCCGCTTTACCGCAAATATTCAACCAAGGTTGTTGCGCATACCTTACGCGCCTATTCAAAACATACTATCCCTTACCCTTACCCGGTTGCTATTTCTGTTGAGGCCGCAAACGGTATGGAGTACCCGATGATCTGCTTTAACTTTGGCAGGGCCGAAAAGGATGGTACTTACAGCGAGGCTACCAAGAACGGGATGATAGGCGTTATCATCCACGAGGTTGGCCACAACTTTTTCCCCATGATTGTAAACTCCGATGAGCGCCAGTGGACCTGGATGGACGAAGGCCTGAACACCTTTTGCCAGTACATGGCCGAGCAGGAGTGGGACCCTAAATTCCCATCGTCACGTGGGCCGGCTTACAAGATAGTGGATTACATGAAGATGCCAAAGAACCAGCTGGAGCCTATCATGACCAACTCCGAAAACATTATCATGTTTGGTCCCAATGCTTACGCAAAACCTGCAACAGCCTTAAACATACTGCGCGAAACCGTAATGGGGCGCGAGCTTTTTGACTATGCTTTTAAAACCTACGCCAAACGCTGGGCCTTTAAGCACCCAACACCCGAAGACCTGTTCCGTACCATGGAAGATGCCTCGGCTGTTGACCTTGACTGGTTTTGGCGCGGATGGTTTTACGGAACCGAGCCGGTGGATGTATCATTGGATAGCGTAAAATACTACCGTTTAAATACCAAAAACCCGGCTGTTGAAGGCGCTACAGACCGCGCCGCATTTGAGCATAATCTCGAGAACATCAGCACCACCCGTAACAAAGCAGCCGGAACCCGCTTTGCTGTGGAGGCCGATACCGCATTGCAGGATTTTTATACCAAATGGGACCGTTTCGCGGCAACGCCAATGACCACTAAAAGCTACCAGGATATGTACAGCGGCTTAACTCCCGACGAGAAGAAACTGTACGATAGCAAAAGCTATTTTTACGAGCTTACCTTCAGCAACAAAGGCGGCCTGGTGAGCCCCATCATTATTGAGTGGACCTATGCCGATGGTACCACGGAGATAGACAATATCCCGGCTTACATATGGCGTAAAAACGAATTTAAGGTGAGCAAGGTGTTTGCCAAAACCAAAGAAGTAAAATCAATCAGGCTCGACCCATACCGCCAAACGGCCGATACAGACGAGGCCAACAACAGCTGGCCAAGGGAGTACGCCCCAAGCAGGTTCGAGCTGTTCAAGCAACAAGCAGTGCCCAGAGGCTCAACACCGGGCAGTAACCCGATGCAGGATGCCAGGAAAACTAATTAATAAAGAAGCCCCCGATGTGATTGGGGGCTTTTTTGTGGGGTAGTTGTTTTGGAATTTAACTCTTTCAATAACATTAACCTTACCTATTCTTTTTCATTCGATTTGATATTTCGTTATTTTACATGGCTAAAAATAAGTGTCTTAAAATATTTTAAATATCACATTGTCAATTATTTGTATATTACATATTATTGTTTTAAATTTATCATCAGTTAAACCTAGACTTATCAAAATTGCTCCAATGGATATTAAAGATTTCCAAGCCAAATTAATGCCATTTTTAATTACAGTTATTTCTCTGTTAGCTGTGGTTTACTTGGTTTTTTTCTTCTTAGAGACTAACGATATTCAAAATGCATTGGCAAAGCCTCCAATTTTCCAGGAAAGTATCACGCTAAAAAACAACTCACTAAATGAAAAAAAATGGGATAACCTGTACACTTTAGAACAATTTGCATTAAGTAATAGATATTATCATGCAAGATTAATTGTGAGAAGCAGGATCTTAATTATTTCTCTTTCCTTTTTAACTGGAATCACATTGTCAATTATTGGAGCAATTTTTATTCTAAGCAAATATTCCGAAAAGCACACCGAAATTGGAGCAGGTAACGAAAAGTTGAACGTTAAGTTAGTTTCATCTTCTCCTGGTATTATCTTATCATTTTTAGGAATAGTACTAATTTCTATTTCAGTATTTTCCAAGACAAATTTAAGTGTAATTGATTCTCCGATATATATACCGGATTTATCATTGGATACAATAGCAAACCCGATTAATTTACCTATCACTAATAAATCTGAATTGGAAAAAAGAAAAACGGTTAACCGCAGGAAAAAGGAAATTTTAGATTCACTATATAAAGAATTATGAACCAATGAAGTTTTGCATAAGTATTTTAATACTAATAAGCTCCTACAGCGTTTCTTTTGGCCAAAATCAAATGAAGCTTATAATAGACAAATAYCGCTGTGGAAAGTATGAGGAAGTGATTAGTATGGGTAAAAAGTATAGGGAAACGCTGAATGGCAAAGGTATCCCTGCACTTGACTACATGATACTTACCAGTATCTGTATGAATCCATCAAAAAAAGAAAAGGCCTGCAAAATTTCTGCACTAATTTTAGATGATTATTATAAGGGAATTAGTCGCAATGATATAGCATTAATGAAAGAAGGATTTTCCTCAATCTGCAACTCCAATTCTATTTTAAATAACGATTTAATTGCTAAAATTAAGAATAGTCAATATATAGATAGACGAAAACCAGGAGGGGTCTTCGCAGAGTTTAAAAGTTATCATATAATACATGGTGGATTTTTAAACAAGCCAAATTTTAACAAAATTACTATTAGTGCTGTTGAGAAAACTGCCGAGGAATCGACTTTCAAAAATGACTCAATTAGTAATTTAAGTAATGAGATTGTGGATAACTTAGTTAGCAAAAGATGCAAAAAGAATGATGCGTTAGGAATTAAAAGAGCCATTAATAGATATGGGGTGGGAACAAAATATTTTGTAACACAAAACTTTTTGATAATCTCAGCTAAGAAAAATCCAATTAATCTTTCAAAGGTAGGGGAGAATATGCAAAAAGTATTAGAGTTTTATAACACCAACTATGCCTTTGAATCTTCAGATGAGCTAGTGGTCATTAATTTAGCCACTAAACTCCCAGACTTGAAAGCAATTATAAATAAAATGTACGGCATCGTCATAGATTTTGACATTCTGGGGTATTCAAACAGATTTGACAATTGTATAACTGCCTGGATTGCAGATGCCAATAGTGTTGGTTCAATTAAGCATGAACTTATACATTTATTGCTAAAATCAAAATTTAGTAGTACGCCTCATTGGTTTGAAGAGGGATTGGCAGAATTATATGAGGAATCGCAATTTAATGATAAAGTTTTAATCGGAAGAAATAATTGGCGCCTTTCGATACTTCAGGCAAATCTTTTTAATTACTCAATTCTTGATTTAATTAATAATTCTGAATTCGAGCCAACTCCAACAGAAACAAATTTAATGAAGCAGAAGGCTATTAATTATATAAAAAAGTGGAATCCTTCCATTTATCAAAATGAAAGCACTCATATTGATATGGTTTTAGATGATTTTTTTAAAAATTATTTTAATTTATATAGGGATGCACTCTCAAGGTATTTCATTTTGTATTTACAGGATACGGGCAAACTGAAACCTTTATTTAATAATTTATTAAAAAGAGATGTTGAGTTATTTGATTTGGATAACTATGAAACGATTGAAACTGTTATAGAGAAATCATGTGATAAAACAGCTATGAAAGACGTCGAAAGTGAGTTTGAGGCTTGGTTAACGAAACAACATTTAGAAAATTAGTTAGTGTTAATACATATTTATTAATATTAAATTGAAAGTAAAAGAAGATATGTATCAATATTTCAAGGACAAACCACCTACAACTCATACGACGATTTCCTGCTAATCTCACTCACCAGATCCTTAATTAATTCCCGTCCGCTTTTCCAGCGCTTTAAGCGGTTGGCGTGTTGAATGCCCGGCCTGTCTTTAATTTCGAGATCCGGGTGGTAGTAATCCTGCATTATGGCTTTCATCGCGCTGTGGATGTCATAGGTGCTTCCGGTTAACGCGAGTTCCGGGTTGTTTTTTACCAGGTCGGCCAGGGCATTGGCCATGCTGGTGGCGTAGTAGGGGCAGTCCCAATCATGGCGATAAGGGTTATCGCCTTTAATATTTACCTTTTGTAGCGGGTGCGAAAGATCTTCTACAATCTCTGCTATCGCCTCGCCAAATACATGCGAATATTCGGCAATAAAATGATTCCACCAGCGCGGGTGATGGGGCAGTTCCTTGAGCAGGGTATCGCAAACCATAACGCGCCGGGGGAAGTCGGGATTTGCCGGGTCCATGATCACCAGGGATGTTCCAAAATGCCCCTCTTCCGGCGAATGCCTGCTGTAGATCACAAAAAATTGCGGCTGTGATTCACCCGCCTCATGCATGGCGGCTGTAAGCACTTTAACATCCTGTAAGCGCTCTTCCAAAAATCCACGTTTGAAAAGCACGTGTAGGTTACCTGCTGATTTTGCCGTGCAGCGCTTACTGTTTTCGTCAAATACATTCCCGTTTGCCGGGCGGCTGCTAAAATGATTGCCGCTGTTATACCGAATTTGTCCTGAATCGGGGGGATAGGTGCTGATATCCGCGGTATCGCCCGCTTCAGTCTGCTTGTAAGGATGAACCGAGCGGAACGGAATATGCATCCGTTCGCTATCCATCCTGCGGGCAAGGTTATAAATCCGTTGCTCCGTGGGTGCCAATAATGGATCGCCGCTGATGGGGTCAAAATAAACAGAACGTGCACGTCGGCCCAGGTGGCAGGCGATGGGACGGTTTTTTAACAACCGCTGGATTGGATGTCGCGTATTCAAAAAGAAATCCCGCAAGGCATCATTGGCCAGGTACTCATCCAATGGCTGATCAAACTGGAGCAGCGTTTTATCCTCATGGTTATACACCCATGCACGCAAAAAATTGCGCACTTCCCACTCGAAGCTGCGGTTGGCAGCTTCTGCTATTTCTATAGTGCAGATGGGGTGTTTCATAAACTTCCTTGGGACAAGTAATATCGTAGTAAAAAACGTGATAAAAGTCAAAAGATAATCATAATTAATACAAATGAGTAAATAGTTTTTATCTGAATAATGATGGCGTTGCCTGCGGCCGGGCCATCCGTTCATACGCACACAAGGCATTAAGCGCGGCCTACGCGCAGTGCCATCGCGCGGCGGGTATCCACTGCTGTCCCTAACGCTTTTGTCTGAACCGGAATTAAACGAATTAAAGAATTAACAGAATTTAAAAGCAAATTCTACAAATTCTAAAAATTCGTTTAATTCCGGTTCAGATGAAATTCTGTACATTCTAAAATTCTGAAAATTCCGGTTCAGACAAATGCATTAGCGATTGCAGCGGATACCTCCGTTAGCTAACGGATAAGGCCTTGTGCGCGTATGAGCGTAAAGCGCGGCCCGCAGGGAATGCCATTATTGGAGTATGGATTAAAGGATAGGAGTATGGATTAAAGGATAAAGGAACAAGGACTTCATCTATTAAATAAAATCATCCTGCTTACGTGGCTTTCACCTATCGCTAAATTATTTACCTTTGCCCCAATGAAGTTCCTTTGCTATATATCTGCCATCATTGTGCTGCTGCTTACGGCAAAGCCATGTTGTGCCGATAATGATTGTAGCATCAAAAACGCTATTGCGAAAAACACCCCGGCCAAATCATCGCCCAAAGAGAAAGATTGCCAGGGTTGTTCGCCATTTTTTGCATGCGGCTCATGTACCGGGTTTACCGTTACCAAAGCTATCGACCACACCTCGTTTTTATTGCCTACCATACCCGTTAAGCATGTTATTGCTTATAACAGGCCATATACCGAAGATGTTGCCCTTTCCATCTGGCAACCCCCGCAGATAAGTTAATACAAGCCACCATTACAGCTAAGCAGCTGATTGTTTTGTATTAAGCCTCACCCTGCCCTCTCCAAAGGAGAGGGTTCAAAAAAAATAAAATTTTAAATGCCATGCAGGTAAAAGTCCTCTCCTTTGGAGAGGATTTAGGTGAGGCCAAACAGTTATACAAATTCCCATATTCATGAAAAAAATCATAGTGCTTTTTACGGCATTTTTATATACCGCTATGGCGTATGCCCAGGATACGCTTAAGGCAATTATTAAAGACGCGAAAACTAACGAAACCCTGATTGGTGCAACAGCCATAATACAGGGAATTAATAAAGGGGCTACTACCGATGCTGCCGGTTTAATTACCTTAACAAATATACCCGCAGGCAAGCAGGTTATCCGGTTTAGTTATATAGGTTACGAAACCCGGCTGGATACCTTAACTTTTCCGGTTCAGCAATCATCTCCCATGATAATTTTGCTCCAGGCTAAAGGCAAGGGAGATGGCGAGGAGCTGGGCGAAGTTACCGTATCATCAACCCGCAGCAGCCGTACCATTGCCAATATTCCTACCCGGGTGGAGGTTATTTCGGGCGAGGAACTGGACGAAAAAGCCAACATGAAACCAGGCGATATCCGCATGCTGCTTGCCGAAAGCACAGGCATCCAAACACAGCAAACATCGGCAACCAGTAATAATTCCAGTATCCGTATCCAGGGACTCGATGGTAAGTACACACAAATTATAAGGGATGGGTTCCCGCTGTACTCCGGCTTTTCGGGTGGCCTGGGCTTGCTGCAAATAGCCCCGCTCGATCTGAAACAGGTTGAAGTGATCAAAGGCTCGTCCTCTACGCTGTATGGCGGCGGCGCTATTGCAGGCCTGGTTAACCTGGTATCCAAAACACCAATCGATCAAAGACAACTCAACTTCCTGTTAAACGGTACTTCGGCATTGGGTTTGGATGCCAGCGGTTTTTATGCACAGAAGTTTAAAAAAGTGGGTGCAACTATATTTGCTGCCTATAATCATGGTACTGCTTATGACCCTGCCAATATCGATTTAACCGCCATCCCAAAGTATAACCGGTTTACGTTTAACCCCAAATTGTTTTTTTACCTGGATGATAAAACCACCCTGATAACAGGCATCAACAGCACGGTAGAGAACCGCATTGGCGGCGACCTGCATTATATTGAGGGCGACGGCAACGCGCAGCACAGTTATTATGAAAAAAATAAAACAGGCAGGTACAGCACACAGGCGGAGCTGGACCGCACTTTGAATGAACGGGAAAAGCTGGTATTTAAAAACAGTGTAAGTTATTTCGACAGGGCTATCAACCTGCCCGATTACCGCTTTTCAGGGATTCAGTTTTCAACGTATAGTGAAGCAACTTACTCCCGCACAAACGACAGATCTGACTGGGTTGCAGGGTTAAACTATTTATCAGAAAACTTTGCCGAGGATAAAAACAGCACCTTCCCGCTCAGGAGCTACAACTACAGCACCATTGGCGGCTTTGTACAAAACACCTGGAATGCCACACAAAAACTGACTGTTGAAAGCGGCTTACGCGGCGATTATCATAACCGGTACGGCTTTTTTTTCCTGCCCCGCTTATCTGCTTTGCTGAAGATCAATTCGCATTTTTCAACCCGTTTGGGTGGTGGCCTTGGTTATAAAGCGCCTACCGTATTTACCGAGGACGCCGAACGCATCCAGTTTAGAAATGTATTGCCCGTTGACGTTAAAAACACCACCGCCGAACGATCATATGGCGCCAATTATGACCTGAATTACCGTACAGGTTTATTTGATGATAAGGTGAGTTTTAGCATTAATCAATTGTTTTTTTATACGCGGATAGAGAAGCCCATCCTGCTTGCATCGCTGCCGGATGGTAACCTCCAATACCAGCAACCCCGCGGCGACCTGAACACCAAAGGATTGGAAACCAATGTGAAGCTAACCTATGCCGATTTTAAACTGTTTATAGGTTATACGCTGGCAGATGTAACGCAGCATACCGGCAACAACATTGCAGTATATCCCTTAGTATCTAAACACAGGCTGAACAACGTACTGGTTTATGAAATAGAGAATAAGTTAAAGATAGGATTGGAAGCCTACTATTTTAGTCCGCAACGCTTAAATGACGGCACCACAGGCAGGGCTTACTGGACAACCGGGTTGATGGCCGAAAAGATCTGGGAGCGGTTTTCCCTGTTCATTAATTTTGAGAACCTGACCGATACCCGGCAAACAAAGTTCGACGCCATTTATACCGGCAGCCTAACCAACCCGGTGTTTAAAGATATATATGCCCCTTTGGACGGCTTTGTTGTGAACGGGGGGATAAAGATTAAGCTGTAAACAGGCCCGCTCACTTCTGAGAGAGCATGATGTATATCGCATGGCGGCGACGACTCACCCCGACGATCCGTTAGCTAACGGACGTCACCCCTCTCTCCGACTGCGTCGCATAGAGGGGGCTAAAAAAAATAAAAAATGAGTTCAACCCTCTTTCCGGCGAAGCCGAAGAGAGGGTCGGCCAGCGCAGCGTAGCCGGGGTGAGTCGTAGCCAGCGTTCAAAGCCGATGTTTATTGAACCGGAATCCATCATTAAACATAACAGTTGTGTTTTACCAGATGCGATAAATATCAAAATTGATTGTTAAAAACGCCCCTGATGAGCGCATCGGGGCGTTTCTACTTAAAATGTATTTACACAGTTGGCACCGCTGTAAAAATACTTTTATAGTATTTAAAGTAAGCTATGCCCAAAAACAGGTTTAAAATAACTACGGTTAAACCAATTGGGACGCCTGCAGGAGCCAGCATAGTATGAAAAAGGAAAATATTTAACGAAATAGGAAAAAGGGCAAGCACAAACAAAGCAGTGTAACGGTTGATGAGCAAACCGATGCCTGAAGTAATTTCGATAACTTTCATGTATTGGAAAAAATAACCGGAATTAAACAGACCGCCACTAAAGGCCTGTGCTTTCTCTGACATGGCAGGCTGCGCCATTGGGATAAAATGAAAAAAGAAATTAAAACCAAATACTACAAAGATGAGGCCCAGCAATATGCGGGCAATTAATACTGCAATTTTCATAATGTTGAGGTTAAATGTAAGTTTAAACACTAAGTTTAGTAATTTAATTGACATAATCAAATACTGTACCGTCTAAATTTACCCACAAATAATGCTATACCTCAAAATTAGGATGATTAACTTTTGAAATCATATCTTTGAATCTCAAACAAGTTAAGAGGAAATTCCTTTTTCCAATCAATAAATTTTAAGGGCTTTATTCTTTTAGGAAACCAAATTTTAAAAGGTTTTCTATTTTTAAATTCAATCACTCTTACTGCATCAAAAAGTACGTTGTTAATTATTTTGTAAATCACTTGTTCTTCATAGTCTTTTCCAGCCAACCGAATACTTACATTATAACGCGCTACAGTTTTCTTATTGGTGGACTCGAATAAAGGCAAGGGTACATCGAGAGCACCCTTCGGGCTGACATACCGAACTTCTCCAAACTGAAGCGTAGCCGAATCGATGCACATAGTACTCATATAAAATACTTTTTTTATAGTGATAATTTTACAGCCAATTAGCTGATCATAATTAGAAATATGACCCAATATATTATATATCGGTTTGGAGCTATTATTTATTAAAGATGCGAACAAAGAATTAGAAGAGGAGCTTACGAATGTTATAATTGGAATACTATCACTTCCGTTAATCGCATCACGTAGAGAATTAGCAGCTATCTTTAAATCTGCCGCTGATTGCCGCTGACTTATAGTTATAAGATTTGACTGCTTGATTGAATTTTTGTTTAATGTGGCCCTTAGACTGTCACTGCTCCTTCTTAACACAGCCAATGAATCATTCAAAGCCTTTTTATCAGCATGCGAGTCATAAGTTGATACAAAAATATTACTGATAGATAAAAGTGTTAAAATAATGATTATATATTTTATAACTCTCGCTTCTCTCTGTAGGACTTTGGTTTTTGCTCGAAAATCCTTATTTAAACTGATAATTGATATCAAAGCAGCAAAAATCGCAGTAATGATTTGCCCTAATGCAATAGCGTCAAAAAAAAGGTGTTTGTCAATCCAATTAAGCATAAGGCAGTTAAGCTATCAAATATAACTAATATCAACAGTGCGTTTTCCACGATTCTCCAAAATTATTTTAAAGGATAGATTATCCCGGTTGGGGATTGAAATGTAATCCTTACATAGGGATGAAACTATATAGCCGGCAAATAGGTAGAAATGGAGTAAATTTACACTCAATATAAATAAAATATTAGTTATCAACTATACTGAAAAGGTTGTTAAGATGGAACAAAACAATAGTAAAAAAGTGCTCCCACGTATTCAAAAAATAACTTTCGGCAACGGTTGCTTTTGGTGCACCGAAGCCATTTTTCAATCACTTAAAGGCGTACTGTCAGTAACATCGGGTTACATGGGCGGCCATGTGGATAACCCAACCTACAAACAGGTTTGCACCGGCACAACCGGCCATGCCGAGGTAATAGCGCTGGAGTATGATGCCGATGTACTATCGCTGGATGAACTTTTGCTGGTTTTCTTTAAAACCCATAACCCAACAACGCTTAACCGCCAGGGTAATGATGTGGGCACACAATACCGGTCGGCTATATTTTATACTACCGATGAACAAAAAGCCGCTGCAGAAGCCATGATTAAAACCCTTACAAACGAAAAGGTTTTTGATAGCCCTATTGTTACCGAAATTACCCCGGCAAGCAAGTTTTACAAAGCCGAAGCATATCACCAAAATTATTTTAACGATAATCCCGGCCAGTCGTATTGCGCCTTTGTTATCCAGCCAAAACTCAATAAATTTGCCAAAGAGTTTACGGATAAAATTAAGCCGGAGCTGCTGTAAAATCAATTGCAGTAATTAACCCCGGGTCATATACGCTTTTTTATCCCATCGTCATTGCGAGGTACGAAGCAATCCCAAACTATACAGATCGGATTTGCCAAGCTACTCTGTAAATCGGGGATTGCTTCGTACCTCGCAATGACGATCTGTTTTTAACACAATCTGTTTTTAAACTTCTTATCGCATCGGCAAATACACCATCACCCTACATGAAAAAAAGCTACATACTCCCAATACTGCTGCTGCTACTCACAGCCTGCGCATCCACAAAAAAAGCTGCTACCGGTAATGCTCTTTCCATCACCAACGGCGGTAAAGCATGGGCATCCATCTGGCAGCAAAGGGCAGCGGAGTACAAGGCTTTGTGTTTCCAGGCCTATAATATAGCCAGGCTGCGGGTTGATGAAGGTGTAAAAAATCCAGGCAGCAAACCGTTGGCCATTGTAACCGATATTGACGAAACTTTGCTGGACAACAGTCCTTATGATGTCGCCAGGGCATTACAGAACCTGGATTACAGCGATGCAACCTGGAAAGGGTGGACGGATAAAGCCATTGCCGATACCGTACCCGGCGCGCCTGCGTTTTTTAAATACGCGGCATCAAAAGGCATAACCATATTTTACATCACCAACCGTAACGAGAGCGAGCGGACAACAACCTTAAAAAATTTGCAATTGTATGGTTTACCCAATGCCGACGATGCGCACCTGCAATTAAAAACAACAACATCAAGCAAAGAGGCCCGCCGGTTAAATGTGTTAAAAACGCATAACATACTGCTGCTTTGCGGCGATAACCTGCCCGATTTTGATATGTTGTATGATAACCACCCACCCGAAGAAAGCCGGGTGGCAACAACGCAAAAGCTGCAGCAGGAATTTGGCAGCCGGTATATTGTAATCCCTAACCCATCATACGGCGATTTTGAGGGAGCACTGTTTCACTTTAATTATAAGCTCACAAACGCTCAAAAGGATTCTGTCATCAAAGCTAATATCAAGACGGATAAGTAGGTTTTAATCAGATATCCGGCATTTTGTGCGGCGGATTTCGGATTAATGGTACAGATAGCTTATATTTAGTTTTTGTATGCAAAAAGGTGCTCCATAGCATGTTCCGTTTGCAAAAAGCCCCTCAATTGGCGCAAAAAACCGGGAAAATGTTGGAAAGATGTCAAATATTGCTGCTAAATGTGCAGAAACGGCAAATAAATTGCAAATTTGTAACCTGCATAAATACAGTTAACTCCCTGTTTAACGATGAGTGATAGAACGATACTGGTTTGGTTTAGAAATGACTTGCGCATAAACGATAACGAAATTTTGTTAGAAGCCGTACGCAAGGCAGATAAAGTACTGCCGGTTTATTGTTTTGATCCCTATTATTTTCAGCAAACAGCATCGGGTAATTTTAAAACAGGTAGCTTCAGGGCTCGTTTCCTGTTAGAGGCCGTTGCCGATTTGCGGAAAAATTTGCAGGGTTATGGTGCCGAACTCATCATCAGGATAGGGAACCCTGCCGAAATAATCCCCCAATTGGCTGCCCAATACCAGGTGAATGAGGTTTATCATCACCGCGAGGTGGCTTATGAAGAAACCGAAATATCAGAGCAGGTAGAGACAGCGCTTTGGAAAATGAGACTCAACCTGAAGCATTTTATAGGCCATACCCTATACCATAAGGAGGATCTGCCTTTCCCTATAAAAGATATTCCCGATAGTTTTGCCGTATTTAAAAAGAAGGTGGAACGCGATAGCAATGTACGCCCGTGTGTACCAACGCCCGAACATATTTACACACCCGAAATTACAGATGCAGGAGAGCTGCCAACCTTGCAGCAATTAGGATTGACAGAACCTGTGAATGATCCACGGGCTACCAACTGTTTCCAGGGGGGCGAAACGGCCGCGCTGCTGCAACTACATAAATATTTTTCAAAAACCGACCTTGCGGTTAAATCAAAAGGCCGTAGTGGTAACATCAATAATTCGTCAAAATTATCGCCGTGGATAGCAATTGGCTGTATCTCGCTAAGGCAGGTATATTGGGAAATATTTAAACATAGTCAGGAGGGAAGCACGCCGGGTGTTATGCTCAAACTGGAATTGCTTTGGCGCGATTATTTCAGGTTCATGTTTAAAAAGCATGGGCAAAAATTTATACAGGCCAAAAAAGCTGGTGAAGAGGCAGTGGTATCGGCCGCGGGTGAAGAAGGCTTTTTAAAATGGACAGCGGGCAAAACCGGTGTTCCGTTTATTGATGCCTGCATGCATGAGCTGAATGCCACCGGCTACATTTGCAACCAGTGCAGGCAAATTGCGGCAAGCTACCTGGTAAACGACCTTAAAGCCGACTGGACAAAAGGCGCCACTTATTTTGAAGAAAAACTAATAGACTATTCGCCCGCCAGTAACTGGGGTAACTGGGCCTTTATAGCCGGCGTAAACGATGCCAAAGAAAGCAAATACGCCATAGCCGCTATGCCCCCAAAAGAACTGGAAAACAAAAGCGATTTTGTGAACACCTGGCAATCATCACTTAAAGATGAGGCGGGTGATTTGGTGGAGGCATAAGTTTAGTAAATCCTCCTACATAAATCCTCTTAGAGGCTGTCTAAATTTGATTTATTAATGTTTTTGTACTTCTAATGAAGCACATATCCACGCGTCATTGCCATAGCCGTTAACCTAAGGATTAAAGATTCGATTAACAATAGCAAAAGCTGGTACTTTGGATTTTTTAGGTTCGATGAGTAGGCCTTTTATGATTGGGCAGATACATATTTCGCACCAGTCTTTGAAGCTCAAACGGCCAGCGATCACGCTTCTTAACGAGTGTTTATAATGTTGTATTTGTTTAAAGAACTTCCAAACAGAGCAGGCATATCCAGCGCTGTTTTTTTGTATAAAAGCATCGATACTATAGAATATCTTCCAGTTGAGTAATATCCAGATGAATTTGATCAGCAGCTGGCACTCCAGTCTTTCTTTTTTTACGGCTTTAACCCGGTGAATACTCAGCAACGACTTCCATGTTTTGAACACCAGTTCAATCTGCCACCTTAAGCGATATAGTTGAATAATATCATCTGCACCCAATATTTCTTGTTTAACATTGGTTATAAATATACTGAACCGGCAACGCTCCTTATAGTCATCAGAAACTTCCCAGCCGCGCCCTTTTGCCTGTAGCTGGGCTTTACGTATGCGCTCGGCCCATACCGTTTCAGATACGGGTACTGTGATCAGGCGACAGCAAAAGGCATCGTTACCTTTACCTATGGCTACCATCGTTTCAAAGCGATTCTGCTTGTTGTTTTGCATCTCCCGGTAGCGGGCAGACCAGTCAATCGCTTTACCGCTACTGCATTGAACAGGTTTCCATAAGGAAGGCATCCGGTTCAGGAAAAAGGCCCCTTCCCCGATCACTTTCGACAGGTAGCTCATTGTGATATATCCCATGTCCCGGATGTGAAGCTCGTTCTTACCGATCCTGTTCAGCGTCTTTTTGGAATGACTTTGGTCATTTTCGGTTGCCTTGGTCAATTCAAGGTTCTCCCAGTCACCATGCTTCAGATCAAATGTATACTGTATATTCATCAGCGATAGCTTATTACGGCCGCCAAAGCCAGGATAATCGGCTATATATCTTTCAGGAAGAATAAATTTACTGGAATCGGTAACCAGAACTCGGGAGAAAGCTTGCCAGTGATGCTCCTGCTCAATATTTAATTTAGCAGACATCTGATCTGCTAAAACCAGTTTAAGAAAATCCAGGCTCCTGTCGTTGAACCGTTTATGCAGGGCTACCTTACTCAAAGACTTCCGATGCTGTTGAGCCAGGTCGTTACAACAATCCTGTAAGCTTAGCTGACTGTGATCGCACTCGCTAAACATAAGGGTGTCGATAAATTCTTCAGGTTTAAGTTTGGATTTCCGGCGGATGAAACCGCTTTCACGAGCCAGTTGGTCCAGTTTTAAAGGATCAAGAGCAGCACTTATACTGTTCTGCAAAGTTGACCACCTACCGGCAATAAATTGATCCTGATTGAAAATAAAAGCAGCTTTTCTCCTACAAAACAGCTGCTTTTTTAAAAAAAATCGGTATATTTATACAAGAAAAAGGCGGTAAAATGTCTCGAAAACAACCGCCTTTTTCATCAAAAATAAATTATACAAATATGGGAAAATCTAAGTGGTTTTGCCCAACGGCGAAGCCCCATCGTGACTACATCTCAAAAAAAACTTTTCAAAATTTCCTTAGGTTAACGGCTATGGCGTCATTGCGAGTGGTAAAATTCCGCGAAACTCTGAAGGGGGAATGACGTATATAGCATGGCGCCGAATCGACTCACCCCGACGAGGCTACGCCCGTCTGCCCCTCTCTCCGACTGTGTCGCATAGAGGGGCGGAGAAATATAAAAAAAAGAGCTTCACCCTCTTTGCGGCGTAAGCCGGAGAGAGGGTCGGCCAGCGCAGCGTAGCCGGGGTGAGTCGGTGCCAGCGTTCAAGCGAATGTTTGTGTAAAAACAAATACGTCATAGGTAGGCACGAAGCAATCCCCGCCTTACAGCTACCGTGTGTACACATTTTAGATTCTATCGATACTTAAAAACGATTGTCATTTTCTTTTATTAAAAAGATGTGTACACACGGTAGGCCTGACAGAGAAACTTTGCAAATCCGATCTGTATAGTTTGGGATTGCTTCGTGCCTCGCAATGACGGTTCGGTTTATTTATTTTAGCTTCTTTGCGCCTAAGCGTCTTCGCGCGAAACCTTCTTAAATACACCTCCGCACCATTTCTTCCCAAATTTCTTTACAATTAATTGTGAAGTATATAAGCCTATATGCTTACTTTTGTACCGTTTTAAAGATCATTTTCACATGGATCGTCTAAATTATATTAATAGCGGCAACGCAGACTACATCAATTCCTTATACGAAGCATACAAACAGGACCCCGAATCGGTAGATTATGGATGGCAAAAGTTTTTCGAAGGTTTTGAATTTAACCTAAATACCAACGCGACCGGCACGGTTGCAACATCGGCAGCCCCTGCAATTGGTGATGAAACGCACGATCACTTTTTAAAAGAGATCAATGTGTTAAACATGATCCATGGATACCGTTCACGCGGGCACCTGTTTGCCAAAACCAACCCTGTGCGCGAGCGCCGCCACTATTACCCTGGTAAAGAACTGGAAACATTTGGCCTGAACGAGGGCGACCTGGATACGGTTTTTAACGCCGGTGTTGAAGTTGGCCTGGGTGCAGCCAAACTGCGCGACATCCGCCAGCTGCTGGAAGATACCTATTGCCAGGCCATTGGTGCCGAGTACAGGTATATTCGTAATCCTATCAAGATTAAATGGTTTGAGGACAGGATGGAGAAGCATCGCAATACGCCTTCATTCACCAACGACGAGAAAAAGCTGATGCTGAATAAGCTGAACGAGGCTGTAACTTTCGAGAATTTTTTAGGTACCAAGTTCCTGGGTCAAAAACGTTTCTCGCTCGAAGGAGCAGAGGCGCTGATCCCGTCACTGGATTCGGTTATTAAAAAAGGCGCCGACCTGGGTATCGAGGAGTTTATCATTGGTATGGCTCACCGCGGTCGTTTAAACGTGCTTACCAACATCATGGAGAAAACCTATAAAGAGGTGTTCTCTGAGTTTGAAGGTAAAAACTTTGATTCTGAATCACCTTTTGGCGGCGATGTTAAATACCACTTAGGTTTTTCTACCGATGTAATTACATCAAACGGTAAAAAAGTACACTTAAGCTTGTGCCCTAACCCATCGCACTTAGAGGCGGTTGACCCGGTTGTTGAAGGGATTACCCGTTCAAAGATCGACTTTAAATACAATGGCGATCATTCCAAGATAGCCCCTATATTGATCCATGGCGATGCCTCAGTTGCAGGCCAGGGTATTGTTTACGAAGTTTTACAAATGGAAAAACTTGATGGCTACCGCACCGGCGGCACCATTCACCTGGTTATTAATAACCAGATAGGTTTTACCACCAACTATAAAGATGCCCGTTCAAGTACTTATTGTACCGATGTGGCTAAAACTGTACTATCTCCCGTATTTCACGTAAATGGCGATGATGTGGAGGCTTTGGCCTATGTAGTTAACCTGGCCATGGAGTACAGGCAGGTATTTAACGAGGATGTGTTTATTGATATCCTTTGTTACCGCCGTTATGGCCATAACGAGGCTGATGAACCAAAATTCACCCAGCCATTATTATACAAGGCTATTGAAGCGCATCCCAACCCGTTGAAAATTTACAACCAGAAATTGATAGCCGAAGGCAGCATTGATGCCGAACTGCTTAAATCAATGGAGAAAACTTTCAGAGACGAGCTGCAGCAAAAGCTGGATGAATCAAAAGCCGAAGATAAGTTTACCGATACCATTGCCATGTTTGAAGGCGCCTGGAGCGGTTTACACCTGGCCAGTCACAAAGAATTTGTTCGCACGGTTGAAACATCGGTACCGGAAGAAGAATTATTGGAAATAGGTAACAAAATAACCACCTTACCGCCAAACAAAGAGTTTTTTAAAAAGATAGAAAAACTGTTTGAAGACCGTAACGCCATGGTTAACAAAACCCGGGTATTTGACTGGGCTATGGGCGAATTGCTGGCCTACGGTACTTTGCTAAAAGATGGTTACCCCATCAGGTTAAGCGGCGAGGACGTAAAACGCGGAACATTTTCGCACCGCCACGCGGTATTAACATTGGCCGAATCTGAAGATGAGTATACGCCGCTTGCTACTATAGAAACAGAAGCAAAGCTGAGCATTTATAACTCCCTGCTATCCGAGTATGGTGTTTTAGGTTTTGAATATGGCTATGCCCTGGCAAACCCCAATGCGCTTACCATATGGGAAGCCCAGTTTGGCGATTTCTTTAATGGCGCGCAAATCATTGTTGACCAATATATTGCCAGTGCCGAAACCAAATGGCAGCGTGGTAATGGTTTGGTAATGTTATTGCCGCATGGTTATGAAGGTCAGGGTCCGGAGCATTCATCAGCGCGCGTAGAGCGCTTTATGGAACTTTGCGCCGATGATAATATCCAGGTTGCAAACTGTACTACACCTGCAAACTTCTTCCATATTTTAAGGAGGCAGATGCACCGCGATTTCCGTAAGCCACTCATCATATTTACGCCAAAGAGCTTGTTGCGCAGCCCTAAATGCGTATCGCCGATTGAGGATTTTACCAGTGGTAAATTCCATGAGCTATTTGATGATACTTACGCTGATGCTAAAAAGGTAAAACGGGTATTACTATGTACCGGTAAGGTTTATTACGATTTGTTGGAGAAACAACAGACCGATAAACGCAATGATGTAGCCATTGTACGCGTTGAGCAATTATACCCAACACCGGTTACCCAGATCCTGAAGATTAAGGCGAAATATGATAAAGCAACCGAGTTTATCTGGGTACAGGAAGAGCCGGAGAATATGGGTGCATGGCCATATATTTGCCGCAAGTTCCATAACGATAAGGTGATTAACCTGAATGTGATCTCGCGTAATGAAGGCAGTAGTACGGCAACAGGTTTTGCCAAGCAACATGCCGCGCAACAGCTGTACATTGTTTCAAAAGCATTTGAAGCGCCTGCGGGCAAAGTGGTAAAGCAAGCAATAAAAAAAACAGCCAAAAAAATGGCTGATGCGGGAGCGGATTGATAATTTCGGTTGCGGGTTGCGGGTATCGTGTTACGGGTAAGAAAAGCCCGGCACCCGAACCTCGTAACCCGCAACGCGAACCTAAAACCCGCACCAATAAAATATATAAATCTACAATACTAAAATATGAGTTTAGCGATCAAAGTACCTACCGTAGGTGAATCAATAACAGAAGTAACCCTATCAAGCTGGATTAAAAAAGATGGCGATCACGTGGAAATGGATGAGGTTATTGCCGAATTGGAATCGGACAAGGCTACTTTTGAACTTACTGCCGAGCGTGCAGGTACTTTACAAACAGTTGCCAAAGAAGGCGATACTTTAGCTATTGGCGCACTGGTTGCCAATATTGAAGAAGGAGCCGGTACTGCTGCTCCGGCAGCACAGCCGCAGCCTGAAGTTGTAGCCAATGCTCCTGCACCGGCCCCTGTGGCCGAAGCAGCGCCTGCCGCTACTCCTGCACCCGCAACGGGTGCCGGTTCTTTAGAAATTAAAGTTCCAACTGTTGGTGAGTCTATTACAGAAGTAACCTTATCGCGCTGGATAAAAAAAGACGGTGATGCCGTTGAAATGGACGAAGCCATTGCCGAATTGGAATCAGACAAAGCAACTTTTGAATTAACTGCCGAAAAAGCCGGGATATTAAAAACTATAGCCAAAGAAGGCGATGTACTACCCATTGGCGCAGTAGTTTGTACCATTGAAGGTGCAGCCGCTGCAAAACCCGCTGCTGTGCATGTTACACCAGAAGTGGTTAATGCTACGGATGAATCGCCGCGTGGCGGTGGCGCCGGTACTTCTGGTGGTAAAACTTATGCATCAGGTACACCTTCACCCGCTGCTGCAAAAATATTGGCCGAAAAAGGCGTTGATCCAAATGGTGTTAACGGTACCGGTGTTGATGGCCGCATCACCAAAGGCGACGCGCTTGGCGCGCAGGCTGCACCTGCCCAGCCAGCTGCTAAACCGGCTGTTGCTCCGGCTCCTGCCGCCGCACCTGTTGTAGCCGGCGAGAGAAGCGAAAAACGCGAGAAAATGACCTCGCTGCGCAAAACTGTTGCCAAACGCCTGGTTGCTGTTAAAAATGAAACAGCCATGCTTACCACCTTTAACGAAGTGGATATGCAACCCATCATGGAACTGCGTGGCAAATACAAAGATAAATTTAAAGAGAAACATGGCGTAGGCCTGGGCTTCATGTCCTTCTTCACCAAGGCGGTTACCGAAGCTTTGAAAGACTGGCCTGCTGTTGGTGCCCGTATTGAGGGCGAAGAGGTTGTTTACAGCAACTTTGCCGATATCTCGATAGCTGTATCGGCCCCTAAAGGTTTGGTGGTTCCGGTGATCCGTAACGCAGATAGCATGAGCCTTGCCGAAATTGAAAAGGCAATTGTTGTATTAGCAGGCAAAGCCCGCGAAAACAAACTAACTATACCAGAAATGACAGGCGGTACTTTCACCATCACCAACGGTGGTGTGTTTGGTTCCATGATGTCTACCCCGATATTAAACTCGCCTCAGTCTGCTATATTAGGTATGCACAATATTATTGAGCGCCCGGTTGCCGTAAACGGGCAGGTGGTTATCCGCCCGATGATGTACCTGGCCCTGTCATATGATCACCGCATCATTGATGGCCGCGAATCGGTAAGCTTCCTGGTACGTGTAAAACAATTACTGGAAGATCCTGCAAGATTGTTATTGGGGGTATAAATTACTCCGTTATAGATATTAAAAAAGCCTGGTGAAAACCCAGTCATGGTCGGAAGATTATTCTTCCGACTTTTTTGTTTTTATAGGTTTTGCATTTTGAAATTAACTATCTGATTACCAATTATTTAATTGTTTTTATCATGTTAATTTTGTATCTTATTGGCTGATAATCAATAAGATATGGCCATATTTAAAGACCACAACATCAGCGTAAAACAGCTGTTAGGGTTCGTTCCCGAGGCACTCATAGCAAATTTGTCTCTCACTACCAAGATC